>NZ_DATMGA010000066.1:0-280076 GCF_035555955.1 Eoetvoesiella sp.
AGTTCCAGGCCCAGATGGGTGAGCGCACGTCGTCGATTCTTAGCGGTTCGTTCTGGAGCGAGCTGCAATCCGAATGGCCCAGGGACCTGCAGCGGCTGGACCCGTTGCTGGATGAGTTGTCCGCCCTCCCGGCGGCGCTGCCGGGCAGGATCTGGGCGGCCATGCTGGCGATTACCGTGGTGTTGCTGTGGCTGTGCGCGTGGGCCAGGAAATGGCTGGTGCGCATCGCCGCCAAACGAGTGGCTCCGGGCCGTTTGCGCCGTTCCACCTACGCCATTGCCGTCGTCCTGCTGGCGGTGGCGACTCCGATGCTGATCGTGCAGGCATGGTTTACAGGTATTACCGACAACGTTGGCGATCCTTTGTCCGACGCGCTGGCGGGGCTGCTTGGCGATCTGACGGGGGCTGCGGCGTTCGGCGGCCTTTGCGTGGGCCTGGGTTATGCCTTGCTGGAGGCCGATCGCCCGTCGTGGCGGCTGATTTCCATTTCCGATCCGGTGGCGCGCGGCCTGCGCTGGGTGCCCTGGGGGTTCGCCTGTCCGGCGGTCATCAGCTGGATCATGCTTAGGCTGGCGTCGTGGACCAACGTCAGCCTCGTTTCTTCGGTGGCCCTGGATTGCCTGATGTCGCTGATGATAGGCGCGGTCATCGCATTGGCGTTGCGCCGCTGGGGCCGGGTGCGGCAAGCTGGCGCGGAGCAGGATGGCGCCGTGAAGGGGCGCGCCATGCCGTTTTGGGGAACGGTTCTGGTGGCGGCGATATGGGCGGCGCTGATCGCCGGGTTCGGCAGCCTGCTCATCGGCTACGTCGCGCTGGGCAGCTTCATCATCAGGCAGCTTATCTGGAGCATGCTGATCCTCGCCACCGCCTATCTGTTGTCGGTGCTGATCGACGACGCGTGTTCGGTGCTGCTGCGCATCATCAAGGCCAACGACCAAGGCGCCGACCCGGCCCGTTCGCCGGTGCGGGCGCGCAGCCAGGCCGTGGTGCTGTTGTCGGGACTGGGCCGGCTGCTGGTTTACGCTATGGCGCTGATCATGCTGATGGTGCCGTTCGGCGAGGGGCCCGCCGAATGGGCCCGCCGCGCCCAATACCTTTACGAGGGCATTCCGATAGGCGAAATGCACCTGCGGCCCGCGTCCATCCTGCTGGCGCTGGCGGTCCTGGTGCTTGGGCTGGTCCTCGTCAGGCTGCTCAAGGGCTGGCTGGCCGACCGCTATTTGCCGACCACCGCTCTCGACCCGGGCATGCGCATGTCGGCCGCGTCCTTGTTCGGCTACGCGGGCTACGTGGTAATCGCGGCCCTGACCATGATGGCGGTGGGCATAGGCCTGGAAAGGGTGGCATGGGTGGCCAGCGCCTTGTCGGTGGGCATAGGTTTTGGCCTGCAGGCGGTCGTGCAGAACTTCGTATCCGGGCTTATCCTGCTGGCGGAACGGCCGGTGCAGGTCGGCGACTGGGTGTCGCTGGGCGATGTCGAGGGCGACATTCGCCGCATCAATGTGCGCGCCACCGAAATCCAGATGGGCGATCACTCCACGGTCATCGTGCCCAACTCGGAGTTCATCACCAAGATCGTGCGCAATGTCACGCATGCCAATCCCATCGGGCGTGTGCAGTTCGTGCTGACCATGCCCGTAGCCACCGATGTCGAAAAGGCCAGGGCGCTTATGCAAGAGGTGCTGGACGAGACTCGCGACGTGCTGGACGAACCGGCTCCCAACGTCATGCTGGATGGTGTCAGCGCCAACGGCCTGGCGTTCAAGCTGACCGGATACGTGATTTCGCCGCGCCTGGTCAGCATGGTACGCAGCACCGTGCTGTTTACGCTGCTGCAGCGGCTCAACGAGGCCGGGCTGCCTTTGTCGACACCGTCGACCGTCATTGTTTCCCGGCAGGCCGAAGCGACGGCTCCTGCGTCGTCCGCGGTGGCGCCTGTGTCGGGGGGAAATCCCGCCTGAGCGCGGGCGGCTCCGCCTGGCTTCTTTACCTGGCTTTTACTTATCCACAAAAACTGTGAATAAATCTGCGTATAACTTTTTCATAGTCTGCCGCAAAGCTTGCGATACGCCGGTCTTGGGTTGCCTGGGTAATGGCAGGACATCGCCGCGAAGCCGCAGGCCGCGAACCGCCGCATAGGACGGGATCGGGACTTCAGGTTGCGGATTCTTCGACAGCAACGTCGATGGGCAGTTTTTTCAGGGCCTCCAGCATGCCGTCCCGGTTTCCGGCGCCGTGTATCGACACGACGCACCGCATCGAGTCTTTATCCGGAAAGCCCGCACTGCAGGCGTCGGCCAGCCCGCAATCCAGGGCGATGCCGCGTATTTTTTCGAGTATGGCCATGCGGCGCAGCTCGGGCTTGAATATCTTGCCCACGGGTGTTACCGGCAGGGCCTCGACGAGATAGACGGCCTTGGGGACGGCGGGGGGCTCGGAAATCTTGCCGCGCGCGTTGGACAGCAGCTCCTGCGCGGTTGTTTTGGCATCGGGTTTCAGCGTGACGAATACGACCGGCAGTTCGCCGGCGTATTCGTCAGGCTGCCCGACGGCGGCGCATCCCAGCACGTCGGGGTCGGCCAGGAAGGCTTCTTCGATGGCCTGCGGGTCGATGTTGTGGCCGCTGCGAATGATCAGGTCTTTGGATCTTCCGGTGATGTAGATGCGCCCCTGGGCATCCACGTAGCCCAGGTCGCCCGACACCAGCCAGCCGTTTTGCGTGAAAGTGCCGGCGTTTCGGGAGGCGTCCATATAGCCGGGGCTGACGTGGGGGCCGCGCACGCACAGGACGCCCTCGGCCCCGGCTTCGCAAAAGTCCTGGATGAATGCCTTGCCCGCCTCGGACAGCGGCGCCGCCCGTACTTGCGTATAGGGCAGGGCCAGGCCGGCGGAGCCGGCCGTGCGAGGGGCGTCTAATGGTTCGATCGAAACGATGCCCGCGCACTCGGTCATACCGAAAATATTCCGGACGGGGATTTTGGTGCGCTGCTCGAATTGGGCCGCCAGTTCGGGCGGCAAGGGCGAGCCGCCGGTCAGTGCCGCCTGAACGCCGCAATTGCCTTGCTCATTGGTTTCCCGATGGCTTTGCGCCAGCGAGGCCAGAGTGGTGGGAACGCAGCCCAGGTGCGAGACGCGATGCCGGTTGAACAGCTTCCAGGCGTTGCGCACGAATTGCCGGTTGCGCATGCCCAGCGTCGTCGGTATGTAGATCGTGCCCCGCGCCGCCAGCGCGGCAAGGCCGTAGACGAACGCGCCTGCAACGTGGAACAGCGGGAAGCCGTTGAGGAGCACGTCGCCCTCATGGAAATGGTAGTAGGCCGCCGCCAGGCAGCTGGTATGCAGTTCATTGCCGTGGGTTTGCTGCAATATCTTGGGCAGGCCCGTTGTGCCGCCCGTATGGAATATGGCTGCGATATCGTCCGGACGCAGTTCGCCGCTCAATCGGTCAACGGGGTCGGCTTGGGCGAGCAGGGGTTGGAAGGAGCCCTCGGCGGGTTGGGCTTCGTTGGCGTCGATCTCCAGTATGCGGCAGTCCAGGCCGGAGGCCTTCACGGCTTCTTCGACGGTTTGCCGGATGTCGAGCTCGCCGCAGTGCGCGAGGGTGACGACAACCCGGACCTGCGCGGCCTGCAGCAGCTTCGCGATATGCTCGGCGCCCAGCAGATAGTTGATGGGAAACGCACAGCCGGCCAGTTGCGCGCCCCATAGGGCCACATGGGTGGAGGGAATATTGGGAGCCAGTATGGCGATGGGGTCGCCACGCCGTATGCCGCATTGCCTGAACAGGTCGGCGGCCTGGACGATTTGCTTCAGCAGTTCGCTGTAAGACCACTGGAGGATCCTGCCTTCCGGGTCGGCGTCGACCTGGAAGAGCAGCGCCGCCTTGTCGGGAACCCGGGCGGCGCTATGCCGTATCAGGTCGAAGGTCGAACGGAACGGGATGACCTGGCCATAGGGCTGCCGTTCGACCGCGCGGATATCGTCCGGAGAGGCGATATCGCGCACGCTCCAGCCGTGCTGCGGGAGGCTCATTGTATGTACTTCCATTTTCCGTCTTCGACTTTCACCATCACTTGCCCGCGGCTGTCGATACCGTTGTGATTCTTGGGACTCATGGTGAATACGCCTTCGGGGCTGACGACTTCATGCATGTTTTCCAGCGCATCGCGCAAGGCCTGGCGGAAGGCCGGCGTGCCCGGTTTGGCGTGCTCGAGCGCGACGGGAACGGTGGCTTGCAGCCAGTTCAATGCGGTCCAGGCTTCGGAGCCGAACAATGATCGAGTGCCCGGCCCATAGGCAGCTTCGTATTTTTGCGTGTATTGCATACCTGCATTTTTGGTTGGATTGTTTTTCGGAAGCTGTTCGGCAACCATGACGGGCTCCAGAGAAACATAGGTGCCTTCAATCGATTTGGCGCCCACCCGCAGGAAATCCGCATTGGCGATTCCCTGAGTTTGATAGATTCTGCCTGTGTAGCCGCGCTTGATCAGTTCAGCTTGCGGCAGCACGGCCGGCGTTCCGAAGCTGAAGATATACACGGCGTCGGGCTTGGAGGCCATGACACGCACTACCTGCGCGGTGACGCCCAGGTCTTGGGCCCCATACTTTTCCACGGCGCTGATGACGAGTCCCTTGGCTGGCGCTTGAGCGTTGAAGGCGCGTAGAAAGCCTTCTCCATAACTGGTGGTAACGGCTATGGCGGCGACCCGCTTGATTTTGTCTTTCACCATGTGATCAAGCGTATGTTCGACGAAATTGACCTCGGGCGCGGCCATCTTGAAAGCCCATTTGCGTGGGCCTTCCTGAGGTTCGATGATGGCGTTTCCGCCTCCCAGGGCAAGGATGGGAGTGGAGTTTCGTCCGGCGACTTCCACGGCGGCGATCGAGGGCGGCGTGATCGAGGGGCCGACGATGACGTCCACTTTGTCTTCCGTGATCAGCTTGCTGGCCAGCTTGGCGGCTTCCGTGGGGTCGCTGTTGTCGTTGACCGATATGATCTTGAGCTTTTGCCCGGCGATGCTGCCGGGCCAGAGCTTGACCGTGTTTTCCGCCGGTTTGCCCAGCGAGGCGGCCGGGCCCGTGGTGGAAAGGATGACTCCGACCGTAATGTCGGCACGAGCGACCCCAGGCAAAATATTGACCAGACCGGCTGCCAGGGCGAAGCCCAGGATAGTGGGCAGATTAATGGTTTTCAGCGTTTTCATGCGAATTGTCTCCCTGTAATATTACGTACTGGATCACATATGGTTTTTTTATTGTGTGGACAATTATGGACACGCTGCCTTTTGCGGTCTGTCCTCCCAAAGGTCGACAAGCGGCTGCAAAGCGCGACCGGCCGTTGGACGTGCAAGGAGATGGCCATGGATGCCTGGAATCTGGGAAGACAAGCGTGTGGGAGAGGTGCGAACAAGGGCGACTTGAGACTTGGCGCAGGCCTCGAAGATATTATTGTCTCGCTGGGCGAAGCCGATTTCGGCATGCGTCTGCTGGCCGCGGTGAACCAGGTCGTCTACGTGGACTTCCTGTCGGTTTACCAGTTGGACACTCAATCCGCGCCTTGCATGTTCCTGTCTTCGAGCAAGAAAGAGATCGATGTAAACGCCGATTGCTTCAAAAGCTATCGCTCGAACCTGTACGAGTACGATCGTACCTTCGATTCGGCAAAGGCCGTGCTGGCGCCCGGCGGGCTGTCCATGACCTACACGCATCAAAGCCAGTTCGCGCCGGCCCATCGCGATGCTATCTATCGGCGGCATGGCATCGGGGATCGCCTTTCCATCGTGTGTGAAGACGGTGACGAAGGGCTGTTCGCCGCCAACCTGTACCGCTACGAAAGCCATCGAACCTTCGGTTCCAGCGATGTGGACGCGGTTGCCGAGTTCGCCGGCTCTGTTTCCATTTGCATCAAGAAGCATATTGCCATCGGTCGACAGCAGTGGCGGTTCGCGCAAACGCAGCGCCGAACCCTGGCGGTCGAGCTTGGCCGGATCTGCCCGCGCCTTACCGGCCGCGAACTGGCGGTGTGCGAGGGCTTGCTGCTTGGCAGGACCTACGATGGAATCGCCGCCGACCTGGGGCTTTCATTGACCACGGTGAAAACCTATCGGGGCAGGGCATTCGACAAGCTGGGCATCAATTTCAAGAGCCAGCTGTTCGCCATCGCCTCGGGCCTGCTGCCGCAAAATCAGAACTCGTAGCTGACGGGTTCGTCGCGGCCGGACAGTACCGAGAGGTCGAGGGGCCGGACCGCGCCCATCCAGATGGCGTAGTCGCGGTGGTCGATGAGATCGTTGCCGGTGACGGGATGGATGAAGACCACCAGGCCGTTGCGGTGCATGGCCAGCCAGGTAATGACTTCTTCGAACAAGCCCTTGCGGAATGCCAATTGGCAGCTCCAGTCGGGATGCGGCCCGACCGGTTTTTCGTGCACCCTTCCCATTTTCAAGGGAAAGCGGCGCGCGGCTTCTTCGCAAAGGGCGCGGGCCTGTGCCGTGGTTGCCGAGTCGAAATACACATGGGCGTGATAGCCTGCGACGCGGCGTTCGGCGTGGACGTCTGGAAGATTGGGAGATGAGGTGGCAGTCATGTTTCGCTCTATGGGTATGCCGATGGCTGTTCGGGCCGCGCGCCGTCGACGCTGTGCACATTCTGTGTGTACCATGGGGCCGGGCATTTCACAAGGGTGTTGGCGCCGCCAATGCGCGGGCTTGCGGATTGCAGGCCTTCGGCTTCGCGGCGCAGTGCTCGGGCGGTTTGCAGCATAAAATGCCGGATGAAAGAAGAGTCCGGGCCCGATGTTGATACTATGCCGGGGAGCCGAGCGCCTCGAGCTGGACGGAACATGGCGCCAATACAAAAAGGGGAATACGGTGCTTAGCAAAGATTGGTCGGTTTCCGCCATAATGGCTGCTTTCCTGGCCGTGCTTATTGCCTATGCCGGGCCAGCGGTCATTTTCTTTCAGGCAGGCGATGCGGCGGGTATTTCCCCCGAAATGATGTCGTCCTGGATCTGGGCGATTTCGATCGGCCCCGCCGTGGTGGGCATTTGGTTGAGCTGGCGCCTGAAAATGCCCATAATCGTTGCCTGGTCGGCGCCGGGAACGGCATTGCTGGTCACCGTGTTTCCGGCCATTTCGATCAATGAGGCGGTGGGCGCCTACATCACGGCCGCTGTCATTATTTTCTTTATTGGCATTTCAGGCTCGTTCGACAGGATTATGCGCAGTATTCCCAATGGCATCGCTTCAGGGATGATGGCCGGCATTCTGTTTGATTTTGGGGTCAATGCGTTCAAGTCGATTGCCACCATGCCGGTACTGGCCCTGAGCATGGTGGCCGCTTATATTTTGTTCCGGCGTCTTGTGCCGCGCTATAGCATCGTACTGGTTTTGCTTGTGGGCGTAGCGGTTGCGGTTCTGCTTGGCGGCACCCATCTCGGCAATCTGCAATTGAAGCTGGCCACCCCCGTGTACATCAGCCCCGAATGGACCTGGAGCAGCACGCTCAGCTTGGCGTTGCCTTTGGTTCTGGTCAGTCTTACCGGGTTGTTTCTGCCAGGCATGGCTATTTTGCGTGTGTCCGGCTATCAGGCGCCGGCACGGCCGATTCTATCGCTCAGCAGCCTGGCATCCATTGTCATTGCTTTTTTTGGCGGCATTACTGTAATGCTTGCCGCCATCACCGCGGCGTTGTGCACGGGGGAAGATGCCCATGAGGACCCTTCCAGGCGCTACGTTGCCGGCATAGCCAACGGCGTGTTTTTCCTGATTGGCGGGACATTCGCCGGAACGATAGTCTTGCTGTTCACGGCTTTGCCCAAGGAACTCGTCGCCATTCTGGCCGGGCTGGCACTGATAGGGGCCATTGCGACCAATGTCGTCAGTGCGATCCAGGAAGAAGCACACCGCGAGGCCGCGATCATCACCTTCCTGGCAACGTCGTCCAATATGACCTTCCTGGGTTTGGGGTCGGCGTTCTGGGGGGTGGTGATCGGCGGATTCGCCTATCTGGTCCTGAACAAGGCGCGCAAGGCGCCAGCGGCCGGCTGAGTCCGCGGTTGGGCGTGAAGGGCTCCGATGCCGCGCGGGTCGAGACGCTGCGGGGGCGGCCGATGGCGTTATCATGGTGGCAGTTCTGTCTTCCAAAAAGCATACGATGAACCCAACCACCTTGAGCGCCGATGACATATGGGCGGACATCCTGGCTGTGCGCAGCCGGGCGCCGCTGGTGCACAGCATTACGAATTTCGTGGTCACCAACTACAACGCCAATGCCTTGCTGGCCCTGGGCGCCGCGCCCGTCATGGCGCATGCGCATGAAGAGGTCGAAGACATGGCCAGGATTGCCCAGTCGGTCGTGTTGAATATCGGCACTCTCGATCCGTATTGGGTCGAGTCCATGAAACTGGCTTTTCGCGCCGCCAAGGACGCTTCCGTGCCGGTGGTGCTGGATCCTGTCGGCGCCGGCGCAACAGCGTACCGGAATGCGGCGTTGAAAGAATTGCTGGCCATCGGCTCGCCCGCCGTCATTCGCGGCAACGCGTCCGAGATCATGAGCGTGGCGGGGCTGGATGCCGCCA
Source organism: Eoetvoesiella sp. (assembly GCF_035555955.1). Classification (NCBI taxonomy): domain Bacteria; kingdom Pseudomonadati; phylum Pseudomonadota; class Betaproteobacteria; order Burkholderiales; family Alcaligenaceae; genus Eoetvoesiella; species Eoetvoesiella sp. The sequence continues at coordinate 8,579 of NZ_DATMGA010000066.1, forward strand.
CCAAGGGGGTGGAAAGCCTGGCGGCTTCCGACCAGGCCGTCGAAGCGGCATGCGGGCTTGCGCGTTTGCATTCCTGCGTGGTGTGCGTTTCGGGCGCGGTCGACCATATCGTCGATGCGGCGGGCCGCAGGCTTGCACTTTCGAACGGGCACGAGTGGATGACCAAGGTGACGGGCATGGGGTGTTCGGCAACCGCCGTCATTGGCGCTTTTGCCGCCGTGCAGCCGGATGCCTGGCGGGCAACGGTATCGGCCATGGCGTATTTTGGCGTCGTGGGCGAATGGGCCGCCCAGGCGGTCGAGCAGGCGGGCGCGGGTGTCGGCGCGCTGCAGATCCGCATGCTGGACGGTCTGCAGCTGATGACCTGGAACGAGTTTTCCATGCGCCTCAGGCTCGAGGCCGGCAGTGCCTGAGGCACAGGCCGCATCGTTGTCCGCAGGCCGCCGGAAAGCCCGAGGCGGGGCGTAGCACAATGGGTGCCCAGCCCTCCGGGCGGCCGCGTCTGTTCTACGCTTTATGGCCGGATGCAAGCGCCGCGCGGCAATTGCAGGGTCTGCAGGAGGTCTTGTCGGGACGAAAGACCCATGTCGAGGATTTTCATCTGACCCTGGCCTTTCTTGGCGAGCAGCCCGAACAGGCCTTGCCCGTCCTGAAGGAAATACTGCTTGGCTTGTCCTTGCCCGAGATAACGTGCCTGCTGGATACTTACGGCTGCTTCAGCCGCTTGAAGCTGGTCTGGGCGGGCATGACCAATCCCCCGCAAAGCGTGTTCGAGGTCCGGCGGCAGTTGCTGGAAAAGCTGCGGGAAAAATCCATTTCGTTTCCGCAGGAAACGTCCTTTCGTCCCCACATCACACTGGCGCGCAAGGTGGAGGCCGTTGCCGAATGGCCGATGGCGCCCATACCCTGTGCGTCGTTTTCGCTGGTTCTGGCCCAGTCGGTCAAGGCCTCGCCTGGTTCGCCGCATTACCGGATACTGGCATCCCGCCAATGTCCGCTTCAACGAGGAAGCCGTTCATGACAGCTGTGTTTCGCCGTCTTTTGCTGTTGCGCCATGCCCAGGCCGACCGTCCGCCCCATACCAGGGACTACGATCGCCCATTGTCGCCGGTGGGCGAACAAGAGGCGGACGAGATCGGAGGGTATCTGGCCCAGGAAAACCTGCTGCCCGAGTTGGCGCTGGTTTCTGGCTCGCTGCGTACGCGCACCACCTGGAGCCTTGTGCAGAAGCGCTTGCCCAGCCTGGTGCCGGCCATTTTCGAAGACAGGATTTATGAAGCGCATCCCAGCGTCTTGCTGGAAACCCTGCATGGGGTTTCGTCCGAACCGTCCACCATCTTGCTGGTTGGACACAATCCGGGTTTGCACTTGCTGGCCCTGCAATTGGTGGGGCGGGGCGGGCGCACCGCGTACAGCCGGTTGCGGCAGGAGTTTCCTCCAGCCGGCCTGGCCGTGATCGATTTCGAAGTTGCGCAGTGGAGCAGGGTTTCCGGGCAGAGCGGCGCCCTGGAGCGGTTTGCCGTGACGAAGAGCTAGCTGTGCCGGCGTGCGGGGGCCATGGGGGGGCGGCCTGCGATATGGCGGAAGGTAATGCGGCCTTTGCTCAGGTCGTAGGGCGACATTTCAAGCGTGACCTTGTCGCCCGCCAGAATACGGATGTGGTGCTTGCGCATTTTGCCGCCGGTGTAGGCAATGATGGGGTGCCCATTGTCCAGCAAGACCCTGAAGCGCGAATCGGGCAATACTTCGGTAACGGAACCTTGCATTTCAAGTAGTTCTTCTTTGGCCATAAACGGGACTCCTAAGTTGGTTGATCGAACCGGGCGGGCATTGCGCCTGCCCGGCCTTAGCCGGGTACGAACGGCGAATCGAAGCGCGGGCGATGGGCGCGGCGTTGATTCGGCGGCGTGGTACAGGAAAAATAACTATGACGGCGCACGCCTTGGGCGTTGAGCCGCGTTTGCTTTGCTGGCTGATGGGGATGAAGAGCTTTGCCGCTACGATGAGTGGCGGAGCTTGCTCGTGAGACGCGGTGTGAACCGTGGGTAGGGGGATAAAGATTCCCAAAAAAGCGACAGCTTTATCTTGGGTGCCGACTCAAGAATCAACTGAAGCATGCAAAGCATAGCGTAAAAATTGTCTAATAAAAGATACGCCGGATTGCCCGTTTTGTCAAGATAAAATCTTGCCTGCAAGCCCTGCAAGCCCTGCAAGCCCTGCAAGCCCTGCAAGCTGGTATCTCGCGTGTTCCCGCCGCGCCTACGACTTTGGCGGCGCAAGATTGCGCCGTTGCGCCATGGCGCCACCCATGCGGCTCAATGCCGCGTCGCCCAGCAGTCTGGATGCCATGGGAAAGAGTTCGTTGTCTTCGCGTTCAAGATGCCTGGCGTAGCGCTGGACAAAAGCTTCGACTTCCGGAGCGGGCAGCGGGGTAGTTCGGCCTTCGGCGATTTGCGCCAGGGCGATTCGCAAATGCCGCCAGTCTGCTTCCAGGAGGCGGTGTTCGGCGGCCAGGCTTGCCGTGATTTCGCGGATGCAGACGGCGTCGGAGCCGGCCATGGCTTCCAGCAGTTCGGGGAAAAGGTTTTCTTCCTCGTCCGCATGATGCAAGGGCGCGGCGATATCGAAATAGCGGATGATGCCGGCTGCGGCGGATGCCGCTTCGGCGTCGGCGCCGTGTTGTTCCAGGTGGGGAACCAGCCGGCTCAAAATGGCGCATTGGCGCTCGATCCGGGTATGGCATGTGGCGAGCATGTCCAGAGGGGCTTCCGCCCCGGCCAGTGGGCTGGAATATCCGGGGAAGGCGATGCTCATGGCGTGTCCTCGTGGTGTGTGAATGCCGGGCTTGCCGTGTTTGTCCGTGGCGCTTGCAACAGGCGATTGCGCGGCGTATCAGGGTATTGCCCGCGACGTATCGCGGCTGTTTTAGTTATAGCATGGCACGGTGAGGACCATAGGTTCGCACGGGCGGCCGCGCTGTCGAATCGCGGCAGCATGGCATACAATAATCCATGAAGCGGGGAGAAGAATAGTGTGTGAGGTGCAGATATGACGCAAGACGTTGTGAAGCAAGATACCACCCCCAGGCTGCCGGCTTGGGGGCTCGACCAGATCCCATACGATGCCATCGACATGGCGCGCGTTTCAGGATGCGACGAGCTGCTTTACATGGTGGCGGGCGCATCGTTCATTGAAATCGCCTCCGACCTTTATACCGGCAATCTCATCCAGTACTTCGATGGCGACGCGCCGGTGGTCGAATGGCTGGACCAACATTGGCAGCACGAAGAGCTGCGCCACGGGCGAGCCCTCAGGGGCTATGTGCAGCATGCCTGGCCCGAGTTCGACTGGAACACCGCCTACGATGCGTTCTTCGCCGAATACTCCAAGCTATGCACGGTCGAAGAGTTCGAATCGACCCGGGGCCTGGAAATGGCGGCCCGCTGCGTGGTCGAAACGGGCACGGCCACGTTCTACAGGGCGCTTTCCGAGCGGGCCACCGAACCCGTGCTGGCAGGCATAGCTGCTCGCATCGGGGCCGAAGAGGTCGGCCACTACAAACATTTCTTCCGCTATTTCCGCCAGTACAGCGACGTCGAGCGCATTGGCCGCCTGAAGGTTCTGGGCGCGCTGAAGCGGCGCGTACTGGAAGCCCGGCAGTCCGACGCCGAATGCGCGCTCTGGTACGCTTATTCCACGCATGTCGGCGCCAGGGCCAACAAGGCGGAGTTCAAGATGCTGTGCAAACAGCTCGGCCGCGAACTGCGGCCGCTTTACCCTGTTTCCATGGCCGTCAAAATGGTGCTCAAGCCCCTGAACCTGCCTTCGGGCGTGTCGCGGGCCATTCAAATGCCCCTGGCCGTGGCTTCCAGCTGGCTTATCCGTTAAGAATCGGGCTGATCGCTGCCGCGATGCCGCGGCAGCGGGGCGGGCACAGCCCGATGCGCGTCATTGCGGTTTGGCCGCTGTTTAAAGCAGCCCCCGGCCGTTCAATATCTGCTGCACCTGGGCCAGGCGCCTTACTGGATCGTCCAGCGTCAGCATGTCTTGCTGCTCGATGGGCATGAGCGGCAACAGCTCGCACCAGCGGTTTGCAACCCAGCCGCATTCGTCCAGGCGGAACGGCGGGGACAGAGGCATGGCGGCCGCTGGCGTGCCGCTTTTCTGCATGTCGGCGATCAGTTTTCCCAGCCGGTTGGCGCTGGCCTGCAGCGGGTCGGGAATGGCGATGACGGGGTCGTCCGCCATCAGGGCGATATCCCCGCTCCACAGTCCGAACCGGCCTTGCTCGCAGTCCTGCAGATGGAAACGCCGGGTGCCCGAGCAGCGCAGCTGAATGAGTCCGGGCATGGGCGACACCCATTCGTCTATCCTTGCCAGCGTGCCGGCTTGCGCCAGGACCTCGGTGGCTTCGGGCCTGCGCACCTCGCTGCCTTCGATCAAGGGCACGATGCCGAAGGGTTCGCCGGCTTCTATGCTTTTCTTGATCATGTCGAGATAGCGGACCTCGAAGATGCGCAGGTGCAGGACCCCGTCGGGGAACAGGGCCCTGCCCAGCGGGAAGAGAGGAATATTGCTTGTGTTCATGATTCCGCGCCGCGTTTGAAGACTGCAGGATGCCGCGGCGCCGGCGGGAAGGGGCCGGATGCGGCAGGTTCGTGGATATAAACTATATATTGCATGTGATATTCAAATTGCGTATAGTATTCATCAATAAATGCCCGCAAGGGCAGCATAATCGCTTCGGAGTCGCCCTGTCCGGCCAGTCCGGGGCAAGATATACGATGGAGACAAGCATGAATTTACCTCAAGCCCAGGAAGCCGCGCTTTTCGCCGAGCCGGCCGTAACCGTCGCGTCGCGTCCCGACGGCACCATTGTGGTTGAGAATCCCGTTCCCCTCGAGCCTTATGCGCGCTGCATCGGCGAATTCCTCGAGCACTGGGCCCGCGAGGCGCCCGATCGCGACTTCCTGATGGCGCGCAACCCGGCATCAGGCCGATGGGAGGGCGTCAGCTACGCCCTGGCCCTGGACAAGGTCTACCGCATCGGCACCTGGCTGCTGAAGCAGGGCGTGCTGGCCGATCGCCCTTTCTGCGTCCTGACGGACAACAGCATCGAGCATGGGCTCATCATGCTTGCCTGCATGCATGTGGGCATTCCCTATGCGGGCATTTCACCCGCGTATTCATTGGTTTCCAAAGACCACGCCAAGCTGAAGAACCTGGTTCAGCGCCTGGATCCATCCGTCATCTATGTAGGCGGCGTCGAGCGCTACAGGCCTGCGCTGAAGTCCATCGAAGGCTTGCACAACGCAACGTTGGTGGTGGCCGACTCCGACGCCAGGCCCGAGGGCGGCCTGGTGTTTTCCGATATGCTGGCCCAGCGGGACGACGAGGCGGTGCAACGTGCCTATGCGCAAGTCACCCCCGACACGATCGCCAAGATTTTGTTCACCTCGGGCTCCACGGGGTACCCCAAGGGCGTCATCAATACGCAGCGCATGCTGTGCTCGAGCATGCAGGGCAAGCTGCAGGCATGGCCCTTCCTGGGCGAGGAGCCTCCGGTGCTGCTGGACTGGCTGCCCTGGAACCATACCTTCGGCAGCAATCACAATTTCAATATCGTCCTGGTCAACGGCGGCACGTTTTACCTTGATGCCGGCAAGCCCATGCCGGGGCTGTTCGACACCAGCATCGCCAATTTGCGCGATACCGCCCCGACGCTGTACATGAACGTGCCCCGGGCTTTCGACATGCTGCTTCCCGTACTGCGCACCGATGCGCAGTTGCGCCGCCAGTTCTTTTCCCGCCTCAAGGTCATCTTTTATGCAGCCGCGGCGTTGCCTCAGCATTTGTGGGACGGCCTTATCGAGCTGTCGCGCCAGGAGCTTGGCCACGCCATTCCCATGGTGACGGCCTGGGGCTCTACGGAAACCTCGCCGTTGGCCACCGACTGTCATTTCCAGGCCGACCAATCCGGCGTCATCGGCTTGCCGATCGCGGGGGTCAGCCTCAAGCTGGTGCCCAACGGCGGCAAGCTGGAAGTTCGCGTCAAGGGGCCCAACATCACACCGGGCTATTTCAAGCAGCCCGAGCTGACGGCCAAGGCGTTCGACGAAGAGGGCTTCTACCTTATCGGCGATGCCGTGCGCTTCGCCGACCCGGACCGTCCCGAAGCCGGACTCATGTTCGACGGCCGGGTTTCCGAAGACTTCAAGCTCACCACGGCCACCTGGGTAAGTGTCGGGACGCTACGGGTCAAGGGCATCGAGCACTTGGCTCCCCTGGCGCAGGACATCGTGGTGACCGGCCACGATCGCGATTCCGTGGGGTTTCTTGTCTTCCTCAACGCCACGGCATGCCGCCAGCTTACAGGGCTGGGCGCCGATGCCTCGCTGGAGGAAATCGCCGCGCATCCCGCCGTGCGCGAGCATATCCGGAAAGGGCTGCGAGCCATGCACAAAGACGGCACGGGCAGCTCCACCTATGCAGATCGGGCGCTGCTGCTGACCACGCCTCCTTCGGTCGACGATGGTGAAATCACCGACAAGGGCTATATCAACCAGTCGGCGGTTCTGGCTGCCCGAGGCAGGCTGGTGGAGGAAATGTACGACGCCGAACCTTCCGATGCGGTCATCCGCTTGTAAGCGGCGCGGCTGAAGCAAGATCATGACACTGCAAAAGTCGTTGTCGGAACAGGAAATCGCCGAACTGTCCCGGCGCCTTGGGCAGCGCGTGCGTTCCGCGCGCGCGGGCAGGGGCATGACCATGAAGCAGCTGGCGCAGGATGCCGACATTTCCCTGCCGTACTTGTCGCGGGTTGAAAAGGGCGACGGCAATATTTCCATTGCCGTGCTGCATAAACTGGCGGCTGCACTGAGCTTGCCGGCCGACAGCCTGTTGTCGGACAACGAGCGCTACGGCACGGATTACGCGCTGATCATCGAGCTGCTGAAGCGGCAGCCGCCGCTGCAACTGCGCGAGATCCGCAAGCATCTGGTCGAACGATTCGCCCGGTCACAGACAGGGCGAGCCGCGCCGCGCCGCATTGCGCTTATCGGCCTGCGCGGCGCGGGCAAGTCGACGCTGGGCGTATTGCTGGCCGAGCGGCTGGAGGTTCCCTTCGTCGAACTGAATGCCGAGGTGGAAAAAGAGGCGGGGCTTTCCCTGAACGAAATTTTTTCCATTTATGGCCAGGCGGGATTTCGCCGCCTGGAGCGCAGCAGCCTGGAACGGGTGGTGGCCACCTACCCGGAGGTTGTCATTGCAACCGGCGGAGGCATCGTGATGGAGCCCGCCACCTACGAGCTGCTATTGCATTCGTTTTTCAGCGTGTGGCTGCATGCCGCGCCCGAAGAGCATTTCAGGCGTGTCATGGCGCAGCACGATGTTCGCATCGCCACGCCGCAGTTGCAGGAAGAGGCCATGGCCAGCATTGTGGGCGCGCTGGGCGCGCGCAGCAAGCTGTACGCGCTGGCCCATGCCCATATGGAAACCACCGGTCGGAAGGTCGATGAGCTGGTCGGCGCCCTCAGGCGGCTGATCGACGAAAACGTCCACCCGGATTTTTCCAAGGCCAGCGCTGCATAGCGTGCGGTTTGCCCCGGGGATAGCCGTTATTCGTGCTGAGCGCACCGAGGTGGCGGCGGGGCCAGGCTTTGGCCGCGCGCCGCGGGGCTTGCCCGGTTGTTGCCGTCGGGCTCAGGCCGCAGGGTCGGCGGGCGTGGGCTGGCGTTCCAGCGCGGCCCGGATGGCGTCTTGGACTTTTTCCAGAAATACGAACTGAAGCCGGCTTTGCGCTTCGGGAGGGATGTCTTCGAGATCCTTCTGGTTGCGCGCGGGCAGCATGACGGTCTTGATGCCGGCGGCCAGCGCGGCCAGCACTTTTTCCTTGACCCCGCCTATGGGCAGGACCAGGCCGCGCAGGCTGACTTCGCCCGTCATGGCGAAATCGCTGCGCACGGGGATGCCGGTGGCCAGGGATGCCAGTGCGACGAACATGGCGACGCCGGCGCTGGGCCCGTCCTTGGGAATGGCGCCGGCGGGGACGTGCACATGGATATCGCTGTCCTTGAAGATTTTTTCGTCCAGGAACAGTTGCTTTGCGTGGGCCTTGAGCAGGGTCAGCGCCGCCTGTGCGCTTTCCTTCATGACGTCGCCCAACTGGCCGGTAAGAATGAGCCTGCCGCTTCCGGGAATGAGGCTGGCCTCGATGAAAAGTATGTCGCCGCCCACAGGCGTCCACGCCAGCCCGGTGGCGACGCCGGGTGTGCTGGTGCGCATGGCCAGCTCGCTTTCGAATTTCTTGGGGCCCAGAATGGCATGGAGATCGTCTTCGCCGATTTCCACATGTTGCGCCGTGCCTTCGGCGATGCGCATGGCCGCGTGGCGGAAGGTGCTGCCGATTTCGCGCTCCAGCGAGCGCACGCCCGCTTCGCGGGTATAGGAACGGATGATGCTGCGCACCGCGGCTTCGCTGATGGAGCATTGGTCGGGCTTCAGGCCGTTGGCCTCCAACTGGCGCGCAATGAGGTAGCGCAAGGCGATCTGGGTTTTTTCCTCTTCGGTATAGCCCATCAGCTGGATGATTTCCATGCGGTCGCGCAAGGGGCCGGGCACGGTGTCGAGCACGTTGGCCGTGGTGATGAAAAGGATTTGGGACAGATCGAACGGCACGGCCAGGTAGTTGTCGCGGAATGCCGAGTTCTGCTCGGGGTCGAGCACCTCGAGCAGGGCGGCGGCCGGGTCGCCTTGTATGCCAGCGCCGAGTTTGTCGACTTCGTCCAGCATCATGACGCAGTTTTTCGCGCCGGCCTTGTGCACGGCCTGGATGATGTTGCCGGGCAGGGCGCCTATGTACGTGCGCCGGTGGCCGCGGATCTCGGCCTCGTCGTGCACGCCGCCCAGGCCCAGCCTGACGAATTTGCGGCCGGTGGCCTTGGCAATGCTTTGCCCCAGCGAGGTCTTGCCCACGCCCGGAGGCCCGACAAAGCACAGTATGGGGCTATGGCCTTGCGGGTTGAGCTTGCGCACGGCCAGGTATTCGAGAATGCGCCGCTTGATTTTCTGCAGCCCGTAATGGTCTTTGTCGAGTATTTCGCGCGCCTCGGCGATGTCGATGCGGTCCTGGGTGGTCACCGACCAGGGCAGTTCGGTAAGCCAGTCCAGGTAGGTGCGCACCATGGCGTATTCGGCCGAGGCGTCCGACATATGTTCGAGCCGCTTGAGTTCTTTGCGGGCGACGGCTTCGATCTCGTTCGGCATCTTGGCCTTGACGATGTTGTTTTCGATTTCTTCCATCTCGGCCGAATTGCCGTCGGTGTCGCCCAACTGCTTTTGAATGGTTTTGAGCTGCTCGCGCAGCAGGACTTCGCGCTGGCGGTCTTCGAAGCGTTCTTTGGTTTGCTGGTCGATGTCGTGGCTGATCTGCAGCACTTCGCCGAAGTGCACCAGGTAGGCCAGCACTTTATCCAGGCGCTTGAGAAGATCGAAGGTTTCCAGGACGTCTTGCTTCTCGGTGGGCTTGAGATCCATGAAGCCGGTGACGAAATCGGCCAGCACCGATGCAGACGTGATGTTCTGTGCGGTGGTGGCCAGCTCGGCCGGGGCCTGGGGCAGATATTGCAGGATTTCGCCGGTGCGCATTTTAAGCTGCAGCATCCTGGCTTCGATGTCGGGGCTTTCGGTTTTGGGTTCTTCGAAGGTCTTGACGCGCGCGACCATGTAGGGATAGCCGTCCAGGAATTCCTCGACGCGGAAGCGCTGCTCGCCCTGGCAGACGATATGGTGGGAGCCATCGGGGGTGGTGACGTAGCGCAGAATGCTGGCCACCGTGCCTACGCGGTACATGGCGTCGTTGTTGGGTTCGTCCTTATCGGGTTCGCGCTGCAGCAGCACGCCGATCTGGCGCCCGGCGCGCGCGGCTTCCTGGGCGGCCAGCACCGAGCTTTCGCGGCCTATGCTGATCGGCACGACGAGCTGTGGAAACAGCACCAGATTGCGCACCGGGATGATGATGAGCGCGTCGTCGGGCAGGGGCGGGGACGGCTCGGCTTGGGAAGAAGCGCTGGATTGGTCGGGCGGTGCGTTGGCGGCCTCGGCGTTGGCGGTTTCGGGCGTCGTGGCGGTGTCAGGATTTTTGGCTTGCATGACGTGACCTTGCTTGGCGTTACGCGAGTTTCAGCAAACTGAGCACCAGGCAGCCGTGCGCCAGCCTGGATTCCTGGATCTGGAACTGTCCGGGGGGAAGCTCGATGCGGCGCTCGAAACGCCCGTAGGGAATCTCGATGCGGCGCACGTGCGCCAGCGCGGGGGCAGGCATGGGCCGTTCGCCGACGATGCTCAGATGGCCGTTTTCGATGACGACCTTGATTTGCTCTGGCTCGACCCCGGGCAAGGCGACCAGCACGGTTATCTGGTTTTGGGTTTCGAAGAGATCGACCGGGGGTTCCCAGGTGGGGCCTCGCGCGGGGCCCTGGGCCAGGCGGAAAAATTGGCGGTGTAGACGGTCGGCCTGTTCCAGCATATTGACGGCCTCCGACCACATGGTGCTGGCCGGCTTGCGGTATGTCATGGATTGCATCCTTTTCATGTGGCGCCTGGGAGCGTGATGCCATTGCCTGAAGAACACTGCCCGCATACCCTGGAGCGCCTTGCACAAACAATAGTAGGAGCAAAACCGATCCGTTGCAATCGGCCCGGGGGGTTCGTATACTTTGCTCGTCCGCCGCCGGTGGCGCGGCGCCATCCCGCATTGCCAGAGGCCCTCATGACTGCCCAGCTCAAAATCGATTTCGTTTCCGATGTCTCGTGTCCCTGGTGCGCCATCGGGTTGAGTTCGCTGGAAAACGCGCTGAGCCGGTTGGATGGCGACATCCAGGCAACGCTGCATTTCCAGCCTTTCGAACTCAATGCCCGAATGCCCGAGGGCGGCCAGGAGATCGTCGAGCACCTGGCCGAGAAATACGGCTCCACGCCCGAACAAATCGCCCAGACGCACGAGGCCATTCGCGCACGCGGCGAAGGCGTGGGCTTCACCTTCGGGCCGCGCAACCGCATCTACAACACCTTCGATGCGCATCGCCTGCTGCACTGGGCCGAACTGGAGGGGCGCCAGGTCGAGCTCAAGCATGCCCTGTTTCAAGCCTACTTTACCGATGGCGAAGATCCCAGCTCGCACGATGTGCTGGTGCGCCTGGCCGGCAAGGTGGGGCTGGACGAAGCCAAGGCCCGGGAAATCCTGACGTCCGACGCCTACGCCGCCGAAGTGCGCGAGCGCGAGCAGTTCTATCTGGATCACGGCATCAGCTCGGTGCCGGCCATCATCGTCAACGGCAGGCATCTCATCCAGGGCGGCCAGCCGCCCGAAGTCTTCGAGCGCGCGCTGCGCCAGATAGCCGGCACCCAGGCCGAACAGGCCTGAGGCCGCGCCGCTGCTTCAGCCCCTGTCTGAGGCCAGGCAGCGAAGGCCTGGGCAGGCCGCTGGCTAGCCCTGCGCCTGCCCCGCGTATTCGATGATCAATTGCGCCGAGGCCATGCCGTTCCAGACATTGCGATCCAGCCGGTAGGCCACGTCGACCTGCTCGGGCAGCATTTCGGCGTGGTTGAACCAGATGGCGTCGAAGCGCTGGTGGCCGCGCTCCAGGCTCAGCTTCAGGTGCTTGTCCTTGAGCAGCCGCTGCTGGCGCACGATGAACGTATCGCGGAAAACCGGCGCCGGAAAGCCGGCGCCCCATACTTGCTGCTGCAATAGCAGGGCGACGTCGGCGTTGGCGTAGCCGCTTTCGAGCGAGCCGTCGGTGGTGATGACGGGTTCGAAACTGGCCTTGCCCGTGAATTCTCTGACCGCGGCGTCGAAGCCTTCGGCGAAGAGGTCGTAGGCATCTTCGCGCAATGTGAGGCCCGCAGCCATGGCGTGGCCGCCGAATTTCAGGATGATGCCCGGGTAGCGCTTGGAAACCAGGTCGAGCACGTCGCGCAGATGCACGTCGGGAATCGAGCGGCCCGAACCTCGCAGTTCGCCGCTGTCCGCGCGGGCGAAGGCCAGGGTGGGCCGCCAGTAGGTTTCCTTCAGGCGCGAGGCGACCAGGCCGACCACGCCCTGGTGCCATTCGGGATGGTAGACGCATACCGAGGCCTTGACGACGGGGTCGCTTTGAGCCAAAGAGGCCAGGGCCTCTTCGCGCATGGTGGTCTCGATTCCGCGGCGCTGCTGGTTCATCTCGTCGAGCTCGCGGGCCAGCTTGAGAGCCAGCGCCTCGTCGTCGGTAACCAGGCAATTGATGCCCAGGCTCATGTCGGCCAGGCGTCCCGCGGCGTTGATGCGCGGCCCCAATGCAAAGCCCAGGTCGAAAGCGTTGGCGGTGCGCGGTTCGCGGGCCGCCACGGCGAACAAGGCGCGCAGTCCGGCCTGCATGCGTCCCGCGCGCATTTTCAGCAGGCCTTGGGTAACCAGCAGCCGGTTGTTGGCATCCAGCCTGACGACGTCGGCCACGGTTCCCAGAGCCACCAGATCGGCCAGATTGTCCAGCCTGGGGCCGCCATCGGGAGTGAAGACGCCGCGCCGGCGCAATTCGGCGCGCAGCGCCAGCATCAGGTAAAAAATGACGCCCACGCCCGCCAGGTTCTTGGAGGGGAAGCCGCAGCCGGGTTGATTGGGGTTGACGATGGCCAGCGCGGCGGGCAGCACGTCGCCCGGCAGGTGGTGGTCGGTAATGACGACCTCCATGCCGTTGTCCGAAGCGGCTTGCACACCGTCGACGCTGGCGATGCCGTTGTCCACGGTCAGCAGGATGTCTGGCCTGCCTGTGGGGTGGACGGCGGCCAGCCGCACGACTTCGGGGGAAAGCCCATAGCCGGTTTCGAAGCGGTTCGGTACCAGGAAGTCGACGATGGCGCCCATGGCGCGCAGGGCGCGGATGCCGACCGCGCAGGCGGTGGCGCCGTCGCAATCGTAGTCGGCGATGATGAGCAGGCGTTTGCGTGCCTGGATGGCGTCGGCCAGCACGCAGGCAGCGTGCTCGCTTTGCGTAAGCTGTGCCGGCGGTATCAGCGCCGACCATTTCAATTGGGCTTCGCTGGCCTGGGTGACGCCGCGCGCCGCCCACAGTCGGGCGAGCAGGGGATGGATGCCAGCGCTCTCAAGCGCCCTTGCGGTTTCGGGTTGAGCGGGACGATTGCTTAGTTTTGGGGCGACCACCAGGTTCTCCATGTTTCGTTGCGGCGGGGCATCAGGCGGGACAACAGGCCTTGGGGCCGGGGCTGGATTTCGACGATGCGGTCGCGGCCAAGCAAGACGAGCTCGGGCTGGAGGCTTGCCGCAAGCGGTTTGAACACACTGCGCTCGAGCTCGCCAAGCGCGCTTATCCAGGCGCCCCAGTCCTGGGCCAGGCCGGGCTCCAGCAGCGACCCATGAATGGCGGAATCAGGCTGCGGGGTTTGTCGCAACTGGTCGGGGCTGGCGCCGCCGAACAACCACAGGCTGTTCACGGGAACGCGGCCGGCGGCATAGCGTTCGTTGTTGACGGGGTGGTCGTACCACAGCATTTGCAGTTCGTTGAGCAGGCGGCGCCATGGGCGCGCCGAGATATCCTGGGGCCACCATTCGTTGACGGTGGTCCGGCTGACCAGCACCGGACTGGCGCATTGCGGCGTAAAATCGGCTGGCAATTCGATGCGCCAGCGCGAGGCGCCGTCGGGGTGCAGGGTGAAGCCGGTGCCGGCAAACAGGGCTTGCGCCGATTCGAGCAGGGCGCTGTTGTGTTCGGCGCTGATTTCGAGCTCGCTGGCGGGCAGCAGGACGGCGCCGTCGCGGGAAGGCGATACGTGCACCAGTTCGGCCAGCCACACGGCTTGGTCACGTTGGGTAACGTTGTTTGCCCATAACGGGCCCAAACCTGCGCTAAGATTCTGTCCATCGCGTTTTACGAAACCGTTGCGCTTCAGCAGCCATTGTTCCAGCGGTGTGCATCCGGCCGCTGCCGGGTCGGCCGCCTGCACGGCGGCGCGGCCTTGCCGCAGCCAGTGCGCGAAGGTGGGCGCCGTTTCCAGGACATGGGGAATGAGCGCCTTTGCCGCAATGGGGTCGGGCAGGGCGCCAGGGAGTACGATTTGCATACTTTTATTGTAGTGTTAATAAGTGGAACGGTGGCTGAATAATAATGTCTTATGAACTATGGATAGGCGCGCGCTACGCTGGTTTGCTGCGAGGCCGCGGCCGGCGCGGCCGACGTGACCGTTTCATCTCGTTTATTGCCGGCAGCTCCATGGCCGGCATTGCGCTGGGGGTCGCGGCGCTCATCATTGTGCTGTCGGTGATGAACGGCTTTCAAACGCAGGTGCGCGATCGCATGTTGTCGGTCTTGCCGCATATTGAATTGTCCGTGCCGGGCGCCGCGCCGACCGATGTGCTGGCGCATTGGCAGGAGCTTGCGCAAGACGCCAGAAAGAACCCCGAAGTCAGGGGCGCCGCGCCCTTTGTCTCGGCTCAGGCCATGCTGGCGCGCGGCGAAGAATTGCGAGGGGCGCAGATTCGCGGCATCGATCCGCAGCGCGAGAGCGCCGTTTCCGAACTGGGCCAGCAAATGATCGAGGGACGCCTGGACGTCCTGAAGCCCGGGAGCTTCAACATTGTCCTGGGCAATCAACTGGCCGACATGCTGGGCGTGCGTGTGGGCGACACCTTGATGGTTCTGGCCCCCCAGGGGTCGATTTCCCCGGCCGGCTTTACGCCCCGAATGCGCCAGTTCACGGTGGCGGGCATTTTTTCCTCGGGCTACTACGAGTACGATGTGTCGCTGGCCTTCATCGACGACGACGATGCGGCCAAGGTGTTCCGCGACAGCGGCATCAGCGGCGTGCGGCTGCGCATCGCCGACATGCAAAAGGCGCCGCAGGTGGCGCGCGAACTGATGGGCACCATGCCTGCGTACGTGCGTGCCGGCGACTGGACGCAAAGCAATCGCACCTGGTTCGCCGCGGTCAAGACCGAAAAGCGCATGATGTTCCTTATCCTGGCCTTGATCGTCGCCGTGGCCGCGTTCAACCTGCTGTCTTCCCTGGTCATGGCGGTCAAGGACAAGCAGTCCGATATCGCCATCTTGCGCACCCTGGGGTCCACGCCGCGGGAAATCTCGCGCATCTTCCTGGTGCAAGGCTCGCTGATCGGGGTGGTGGGCACCTTGCTGGGGGTAGGGCTGGGCATGCTGGTGGCGTACAACATCGACGTCATCGTCCCGTTCATCGAACATCTGTTGGGCGTGCAGTTCCTGCCCCAGCAAATCTATTTCATCAGCGAGCTGCCCTCCAATCCCCAGGCTTCCGACATCGTCGCGATTGCCGTGACGTCGTTGGTGCTGTCGTTGCTGGCCACGTTGTATCCCAGCTGGCGGGCCTCCCGCCTGCAACCCGCACAGGTATTGCGCCATGACTGAAACCGCAGCCCATGTTCTAAGTGCAAAAAACCTGGTCAAGACCTACGACGAAGGAGCGCAGGCCATCCATGTCCTGCGCGACGTCAGCCTGCATGTCGAGCGCGGCGAAATGGTGGCCATCGTGGGAGCATCGGGCTCCGGCAAAAGCACCTTGCTGCATTCGCTGGGCCTGCTGGACGAGCCGACATCCGGCGAAGTGTTCGTGGACGGCGCCAGCGCGAAGGGGCTTTCCGAGACGCAGCGCAGCCGTTTGCGCAATCGCAGCCTGGGCTTCGTATACCAGTTCCATCACCTGCTGCCGGAGTTTTCGGCGCTGGATAACGTGGCCATGCCCCTGATCGTGCGCCGCGAAAACCGCAACAAGGCCCGCGAGGCCGCGCGGGCGGTGCTGGACCAGGTGGGGCTGAGCGCGCGCGAACATCATTTTCCCGGCCAGTTGTCGGGCGGCGAGCGGCAAAGGGTCGCGCTGGCTCGCGCCCTGGTCACGCATCCGGCTTGCGTGCTGGCCGATGAGCCCACGGGCAATCTCGACCGCTATACGGCGGAAAGCATGTTCGAGTTGCTGGTGCGGGTCAACAAGGAGTTCGGCACGGCGTTCGCCATCGTCACCCACGACCCGGCGCTGGCCCTGCTGGCGCACAGGCAGTTGTACATGGATAAAGGATGCCTGGTTGATACCGAAGCCTAGGGGCGCTACGATTTCCCATGCTTATCGATACGCATTGCCATCTGGACGCCGCCGAGTTCGACGAGGATCGCGCCGAGGTCATTGCGCGCGCGGCGCAGGCGGGGGTCGAGGCCATTGTGATTCCTTCGGTTGCGCGTTCCAACTTCGACACCGTGCGGGAACTGGCGCATTCGTTTACGGGCGGGTTCTATGCCTTGGGCATACACCCCATGTACGTACCCCTGGCCCGCGAAGACGATCTGCAGGTGTTGCGCCGCAGCGTCGAAGCGGCCATGGACGATCCGCGCTTCGTCGCCATTGGCGAGATAGGCCTGGATTTCTTTATTCCCTCGCTGACCGCGCCCGCCATGCGCGCCAGGCAGGAAATGTTCTATGCAGCCCAGCTCGACCTGGCGCTGCACTATGATTTGCCGGTGCTGTTGCACGTGCGGCGCTCCCAGGATGTCCTGCTCAAGCATTTGCGGCGCCGATCGCGCATCGGCGGCATGGCCCACGCCTTCAATGGCAGCTTTCAGCAGGCGGGGCAGTTCATCGAGCAGGGCTTTGCGCTGGGGCTGGGCGGCGCGATGACGTTCGAGCGGGCCTTGCAGATCAGGCGCCTGGCCGAGCACCTGCCGCTGGAGGCGCTGGCGCTGGAAACCGATGCCCCCGACATACCCCCGGCCTGGCTGGGAACGCCGCAATTCGAGTCGCGGCGCAACGAGCCCATGCAGATACCCGCCATTGCCGACGTGCTGGCGCAACTGCGCGGGTTGCCGCGCGCGACGCTGGACGCCGCCACCGGCGCCAATGCGCGGCGCGTGCTGCCCAGGCTGGGCGCAGCCCTGGCGGCTTGAGCGGCCTGGCTTACTTGAGCATGCTGGGATCGAAACCCGCCAGCCGTTTGTAGCGCAGCGAGACTTCCTGCAGTTCCTGTTCGGAGACCGCATCGTGGATGTGAGCGAAGCCGTTCGGCGCCCGCTCGTGCGCGAGCTGCATGACCTGTTCCGGGCCGTTCAGGCGGTTTCTCAGGATGATGCCTGTGGTGGTGGGCAGGCGGTCGGCCTCGTATTCCTTGAGGGCCAGGGTAATGCTTTTTTGCCCTTTTTCGCTGACTTCCTGCAGCGACTCGGCAATGCGGCGGGCATCGAGAATGGCCTGGGCCGAGCCGTTGGAGCCGATGGGGTAGAGCGGGTGCGCGGCATCGCCGATCAGGGTGGCATGGCCGAAGGACCAGCGCGGCAGCGGGTTCTTGTCAACCAGGGGGAACTCGTAGATGGCCTCGGCGCCGTCGATCAGCGCGGGGATGTCTATCCAGCTCCAGTTCCAGGTTTTGAAGCGGTCGGCAAAAACGGATTTGTCGACGATGCGGTTCCAGTCGGTGGCGGGCAGGTCGTCGGCGTCGACCTTGAGCTCGGCGATCCAGTTGATGGGTGTTTTCCCGCCGGCCTGCGGGGTGGCGGCAAGCGGGTAGGCGACGAATTTCTGGTCCTGGTAGCCGGCCATGAACATGGTTTTGCCGTCCAGATACGGTTCGGCATAGGTGATGGCGCGCCACAGGATGCGGCCCGAAAACTGGAATTCGTCGCCCGTTGGATAGAAGGCCTTGCGTACGGCCGAATGAATGCCGTCGGCGCCGACCAGAACGTCGGCGCGAACCTGCTCGCAGCCGCCATTGTTGCGGTTGTTGAACATGGCAGTGACGCCGTGGCTGTCTTGCTGCAGCGACTCGAAAGCCATGCCAAGATGCAGGCGATTCGCGCCCAGCCGCTCGCGCACGGCCTGGGCCAGCAGCAGCTGCAGCTCGCCCCGGTGGATGGAAAGTTGCGGCACGGGATAGCCGGCGGCAATCCCTCTGGGCTCTTCCCAGATGGTTTGCCCGTGCTTGTTGTAGTAGTGCAGGGCCGAGGTCAGCACGGAGCGGGCGCTTAGCGTGTCCAGCAAGTCCAGCTGGCGCATTTCGTTGGCCGCATGAGGCAGCAGATTGATGCCCACGCCCAGCGGCTTGAGTTCGCGCACGCTTTCGTAGATATCGCATTCGATGCCGCGCTTGTGCAGCATCAGGGCCAGGGTCAGGCCGCCGATGCCGGCGCCAACGATAATGACTTTCACTTTTTTCTCCCGACGATAAGGCGTAGATCATACCAAACCAGAGGTAGGTCCTTCGTCGGCCGCTGCTTGTCTGGCGGGCTGGGCCGATCGTCCCCGGTCACATCCATCTTCGGGTGGCGCAGCGATGAGCGGGCATGGACAGGTATAAGCCGATGTTCCGGTTTTGTCCCGTTGCTCCGCCGAATTCAGTTGCCCGCGTCTATGCTGTCCGCTTTATGGAGGTGGGGCGGTGACGGGGCGTGCGGGCATATTGGCCTTTCTGCTGGCATCGGGCGCCGTGCAAAGCCTGCCGGCTTTGCCGGGGGCTTTCCCGCTGATAATGGCGTTTGCCGCTGTAGCCATATTGTCGGCGGGTGTCTTTGCGCTGCGCCGCCACGCCTGGGCATGCAGGCTCAGGTTTTTACTGGTTCTGCTTTGGGGCGCTGCGCTGGGTCTGGCGTATACCGCGGCGCTTGCCCAGCTGCGCCTGGCCGACAGCCTGGACGAAGGCAACCAGGACAAAGTGTCGCGCGTGGTGCTCCGGGTGGCGGGGCTGGCGCGCGTCAATGCGGACAGCCGCGTGTTCGAGGCCGAGGTTGTTTCGTCCAGGCCGGCGGGCGTGCCGTCGCGCATCCAGGTGTCGTGGAATGCAGCCGCTTATTCCGGGCCCTATGGGGCGTCGCGCGCGACGCCCGCCGAGTTTCCCGAGCTGGCGCCCGGGCAGGTCTGGCGCATGGCGCTGACGCTGCGTCGGCCGCATGGCGTGCATAATCCGCACGGTTTCGACTACGAGTCCCATCTGTTCGCCCAGGGGATCCGGGCCGTGGGCCGCGTGCGCGGCACGCCGGTGCTGCTCGAAGATGACCCCTGGCAGAGCCTGCCCGTGGCCGCAGAACGTTTGCGCCATAGGGTGAGGGCCGCGGTGTCGCCGTTCATCGAGGGCAAGCGCTACGGCTCGGTGCTGCTGGCGCTGAGCATAGGCGACCAGGCGGCCATACCGGCTGCGGACTGGCAGGTATTCAACAGGGCGGGCCTGAGCCATCTTATCGCCATAAGCGGCGGGCACATCACGATGATAGCCGCGCTTGGAGGGTTGACGGTGCTTTGGGCCTGGCGGCGTTGCCGTTTTGGCGGCCGCATGCTGGCCGAGCGCGTCCCCGCGCAAATCGCCGCTTCCCTGGCGGCCTTGCTGGTTGCCTGGCTGTATTGCCTTCTGGCGGGATGGGGCGTGCCGGCACGGCGTACTTTTTTGATGCTGGCCGTCCTGGCCGGCGCGCATGTTTTCCGTGTTCCGTTCACCGCCTCCCGCTTATTGTGTCTTGCGGCCCTGGCTGTGGTGATGCTGGATCCCTGGGCGATTCTGGCCAGCGGCTTCTGGCTTTCCTTTGGCGCTGTCTGGGTACTGATGGCCAGCGCTTCGTGGTGGGGAAGGCATATGCGGCACGCGAGGATTTCCCGGACAAAGGCGCTTGTCCTGGGTCTTGCCGCGGCCACGATCCTGCAACTGGCGATCACCGTGGCGCTCATGCCGATATTGGCGCTGCTGTTCAACGAGGTGTCGCTGGTGTCGCCCCTGGCCAATGCCTATGCCATACCGCTGGTGACCTTCATCGTCACGCCGCTGTCGCTGTTGCTGGCGTTGTTCGCCGTGCTTCCGGGCCTGGAGCTTGCGGCGGCGGCGACCGCCTGGCTGGGGCATGCCGTGCTCGATGTGCTGATGCGGCCCACGGCCTGGCTTGCGGGCCTGGAACTGGCAAGCGTAGGGGTGGCCGCGGCGCCGGCGTGGGCGACCCTGTTCGCCGTGTCGGGGCTGCTGCTGGCCGCCATGCCTTACGGGCTGCCCATGCGGCGGGCCGCCTGGCTGCTGGTGCTGCCGGCCTTGTTCTGGCGCGCGGAACGCCCGCCGCCGGGCGGGTGGAATCTGTTTGCGCTGGATGTCGGACAGGCCGGCTCGCTGGTCGTGCAGACGGCGCGTCATGTGCTGGTGTTCGACACGGGATTGCGCAGCGGCCCGGAGTCCGATGGCGGCGCGCGCATCGTCCTGCCGTTCCTGAAGGCGCTGGGCGAACGCGCGATCGACGTGCTGGTGGTGTCGCATGCCGATATCGATCATGCGGGCGGCGTGCGCAGCCTGCTTTCTTCCATGCCTGTGCAGCAGTCGTACAGCTCCTTCGATTTGCGGGCCTATCTTGGCCGCGAAGCGGGACTGCTTGGCCTTGCCGGGCAATTGCCCGTCATGCCGCTGGCCATGTCGGCGTGCGAATACGGCGCGGCGTGGCGCATTGACGGCGTGGCCTTCGAGTTTCTATGGCCTTTGCCTGGCGAGGCCGGCAAAGGCAGCAAGACGCCCGTGCGCCCGAACGACGCGGCCTGTGTGCTGCGCATACGGGGAAAACACCATTCCATTTTGTTGACCAGCGATATCGGCGTGGCGCAGGAGCGCATCCTGGTCGATCGGGGACTGGCCGGGGTCGACGTCGTGGCCGTCGGCCATCACGGCTCCGCCGGATCGTCGGGAGCCGCATTCGTGCGGGCCGCGGATGCGGACCATGCCGTAGCGCAAGCCGGCGCCTGGAACCGCTACGGCCACCCCAGTCCGCGGGTGCAGCGGCGCTGGGAGGCTGCCGGTGCGCGGTTCTGGCGCACCGACATGGACGGCGCCGTATCGTTCCGGTCGCGCCCGGAAGGCCTTGCCGTCCAAAGCAGCCGGCAGGCGCGGCGGCGATACTGGCAGGGACGGTAATCGGCGGTAGAATGGAAAGCAGCAACTTCGTACGGGAAGGAGCTTTCATGAGTCAATCGCAACCACTAAGGCTGCATGTGCCGGAGCCCTCCGGGCGCCCCGGCCATCCCAGCGATTTTTCGTATTTGCGCCTGGCGCCCGCTGGCGAGGCGCGCCGTCCCGAAATCGACACATCCGCTTCCGAACTCATCGACCTCGCCTATACGCTGATCCGCGTGCTCGACGACGATGGGCGCGCGCTGGGGCCCTGGGTTCCCGGCATCAGTCCCGAAACGCTCAGGGCGGGCCTGCGCGCCATGATGAAGACCCGCATATTCGATACGCGCATGCTTGTCGCCCAGCGCCAGAAGAAAATGTCGTTCTACATTCAATGCCTGGGTGAGGAGGCGGTGGGCGTGGCGCAAGCCATGGCGCTGAACCCGGACGACATGTGCTTTTGCTCGTACCGCCAGCAAAGCATCCTGATGGCACGCAACGCGCCGCTGGTCGACATCATCTGCCAGCTGCTGTCCAACGAGAACGACCGGCTCAAGGGGCGCCAGTTGCCGGTGCTGTATTCCATGCGCGATGCCGGCTTTTTTACCCTGTCGGGCAATCTGGCCACGCAGTTCGTGCAGGCCGTGGGCTGGGCCATGGCCTCGGCGATCAAGGGCGATACCCGCATCGCCTCGGGCTGGATCGGCGATGGCGCGACGGCCGAATCCGATTTTCACTCGGCGCTGATCTTCGCCCATGTCTACCGGGCGCCGGTCATCCTCAACGTCGTGAACAACCAGTGGGCCATCTCCACTTTCCAAGCCATAGCCGGCGGCGAGGAAACCACCTTCGCCGCGCGCGGAATCGGCAGCGGCATTGCGTCGCTGCGGGTCGACGGCAACGACTTCCTGGCGGTCTACGCCGCCTCGCAATGGGCCGCGCAGCGCGCGCGCGGCAACATTGGGCCCACCCTGATCGAATGGGTCACGTACCGCGGCGGCGCGCACTCCACGTCCGACGATCCTTCCCGCTACCGGCCGGAAAACGACTGGGCCAATTTCCCGCTGGGCGATCCCATTCCCCGCCTGCGCCAATACATGGAGCGGGAGGGGCTCTGGTCCGAGCAGGAAAACCTGGCCGCGCTCAAAGAGCTCGAAGCCGAGGTGCTGGCGGCTCAGAAAGAGGCGGAAAGCCACGGCTCCCTGGCCACGGGCCGCATTCCCGACCCCGATTCCATGTTCGACGATGTATACAAAGTCATGCCCGCGCACCTGCGCCGGCAGCTTGCGGATTTTCGATCGGGAGAATGATCATGGCGGCGCAAATCCGGGATGTCGCGGAAACGGTTTCGATGACGATGGTGCAGGCCCTGCGTTCGGCCATGGACGTCATGCTCGGGCGCGACGAAAACGTGGTGGTGTTCGGCGAGGACGTCGGCTACTTCGGCGGGGTTTTCCGCTGCACCGAGGGGCTGCAGGCCAAGTACGGCCGCACGCGCGTGTTCGATGCGCCCATTTCGGAAAGCGGCATCGTGGGCGCGGCGGTCGGCATGGCGGCCTATGGCCTGAGGCCTGTGGTCGAAATCCAGTTCGCCGACTACTACTATCCGGCCATGGATCAAATCGTGTCCGAAGCGGCCAGGCTGCGCTACCGTTCGGCCGGCGAGTTCACCGCGCCGTTGACCATACGCATGCCTTGCGGCGGGGGGATCTTCGGCGGCCAGACCCATAGCCAAAGCCCCGAGGTGCTTTTCACGCACGTCAGCGGCCTGCGCACGGTCATGCCCTCCAACCCTTACGACGCCAAGGGTTTGCTGATCGCCTCCATCGAAAGCGACGATCCGGTTGTTTTCCTGGAGCCGAAAAGGCTTTACAACGGACCGTTCGACGGAGACCACGACAAGCCCGTCGTGCCCTGGTCCAGCCATCCCCTGGGCAATGTGCCGCCTGGCCACTATACCGTCGCGCTGGAGTCGGCGTCGGTGTTCCGCCCGGGCGCGGCGCTGACGGTACTTACCTACGGGACCATGGTCTTCGTGGCCGAAGCGGCGTGCAAACTATCGGGCATCGATGCGGAAATCATCGATTTGCGCAGCCTGTGGCCGCTCGATCTCGACACCCTGGTCGAATCGGTCAAGAAAACCGGCCGCTGCGTCATCGTGCACGAAGCGACCCGCAGCAGCGGGTTCGGAGCCGAGCTGGCCGCCCTGGTCCAGGAGCACTGCTTCTACCACCTCGAGGCGCCCATCGAGCGCGTCGCCGGATGGGATACGCCGTATCCCCATGCCCAGGAATGGGCGTATTTCCCCGGGCCGGCCAGACTGGCGGCGGCGTTCAGGCGTTGCGTGGAGGCGGAATAATGGCGTTGAACATCGTCAAGGTGCCGGATATCGGCGAGGGCATTGCTCAGGTCGAGGTGGTTGCATGGCATGTCCAGGCGGGGGACGAAGTCGCCGAAGAGCAGGTCCTGGCGGACATCATGACCGACAAGGCCACGGTCGAGATTCCTTCGCCGGTCAGCGGCACGGTTATCGCCCTGCATGCGCGGGAAGGCGATACTGTGGCGGTGGGTTCCGATCTCATTCATATCGAAACGGCGGCTGCAGCAGCCGGGCAACAGCAAGCGCGGCGGCAACCGGAAGCGCCCGGCGCCGATGCCGGGCGGCGGGGCGGGCCGGCCCATGCGGCGGTGCAATCCGTATCATCCGGCGCCGGAGGCGGCAAGGCGCTGGCGTCGCCTTCCGTCAGGCAGCATGCGCGCCAAGCAGGAATCGACCTGGCCGAGGTTCGAGGCAGCGGCCCGGAAGGCCGCATCCTGCATGCGGACCTGGATGCCTGGCAGGCGGGCCAGGGCAAGCGGCATCCCGCCGATGCAAGCGGGCCTGCAGGCATCGATGGCGTTGCCGCGCAGGATGGAACGGCGCTCCCGCTTGCCGGAGTCCGTCGCCGGATGGCCCGCAAGATGCAGGAAGCGCTGCGGCACGTTCCGCAATTCAGCTATGTGGAAGAGGTGGACGTGACCGAGCTCGAGGCGCTGCGCGCGCGCCTGAACGCCAAATGGGAAGATGACAGGGGCCGCCTGACGGTATCGGCGTTCATCTTGCGCGCCATGGCCCAGGCTGTGCGTGATTACCCTCTGGTCAATGCCCGCTACGATGACCAGGCGGAAATAATTACGCATTATTCCTCGGTGCATGCGGGCGTGGCGGTGCATGCGGCGGAGAGCCTGCTGGTTCCGGTGCTGCGCAACGTGGAAAGCCACGATCTCTGGTTCTGTGCGAGGGAAATTGCCCGCATGGCCGGTGAAGCTCGGGCGGGAAAGGCCAGGCTTGCCGACCAGGGCGGCTCGACCATCACTTTGACCAACCTTGGGCGCCTGGGCGGCATTGTCTCGACGCCCATGGTCAATTGTCCCGAAGTGGCCATCGTGGGCGTGAACCGGATTGTCGAGCGTCCCGCCGTGCTGGGGGGAGCCATCGTGGCGCGGAAATGCATGAACCTTTCGTCGTCGTTCGACCATCGCGTCATCGACGGCGCCTACGCCGCCGGCTTCATCCAGGCGGTTCGCGGCTATCTGGAGTGCCCCGCGACACTGTTTGTAGAGTAAGCTAGTGTTCTGTTTGGCTAATCAGGCCGCACGCCATTTTTTGCCTTTTTTTGCTTTTACCTGGAGCATCCATGCCGGAACCTCGTCTCGAATATGTAATGTGCGCAAGCCCGGCGGGCACGCATCGCATGGCGTATTGGGAATGGGGCGACCCCGGCAATCGTGATGTCCTGCTTTGCGTGCATGGCCTGACACGCACCGGCCGCGACTTCGACGAAGTCGCCAAGCGGCTGCAGCATCGTTTTCGCGTCGTGTGTCCCGACGTCGTGGGGCGCGGAAAATCGGACTGGCTCGTCAATCCTGCCGGCTACGCGGTGCCGCAATACGTTGCCGACATGCTCACCCTTATCGCCCGATTGAATCCGGTCCGGCTGGACTGGCTGGGTACTTCCATGGGCGGACTCATCGCCTTGGGGCTGGCCGGCGTGCTGGCCATGTCCGCCGTCCAGCGCCCGGATCGCGGCGCTTTCGGCTTGCCTGCCCAGCAAACCATCCGCTTCAACAGGCTGGTGCTGAACGATGTCGGCCCGCAACTGAATATCGCCGGTTTGAGCCGCATTGTCGAATATGTGGGAAAAAGCCCGCAATTCGACAATTTTGCGCAGGCGGTCGAGTATGTGCGGTCCGTGTCGGAGGGTTTCGGGCAGCACAGCCCCGAACAATGGGAGCAGCTGACGCGCTATGTGTTCAACCGGCAGGGCGACCATTGGATCAAGCACTACGACGTGCGCATGGCGGAACCCATGGCCCTGCAGAACGAAGCCAGCGTGGCGGCGGCCGAACTCGTATTGTGGGCTGCTTACCAGAGCATCGACGCGCCCATATTGCTGATTCGCGGCCAGCAGTCCGACCTGTTGTCGCCCGAAACGGCTGCCGAAATGCTGGCCCGCAACCCCCATGCCTCCATGGTCGAGTTTCCCGATGTCGGCCATGCGCCCACCTTGCTCGTCGACGAGCAGATCGAGCCCATCAGGCAGTTTTTATTGGCCGCATGATGCCGGCCGGTTTCGAGAAACAAGCATGAATTCCAAGAGCCCCCTCAACGTCGACCTGCATTGCCATTCCAGCGTGTCCGACGGCGTGCTTGCGCCGGCCGTGCTTGCGGAGCGGGCCAGCCGCAACGGCGTCGATGTATGGTCGTTGACCGACCACGACGAGTTGTCGGGCCTTGCCGAAGCGGGCCGGGCAGCGCGCGAGCTGGGCATGGTGTTCATTCCCGGCGTCGAGGTGTCCACGACCTGGGCCAATCAAACGGTTCACGTGGTGGGCCTGAACGTCGATGTGAATAACGCGGTTCTGCAGGATGGCTTGAACGGCATCCGCGCCGGCCGCATAGGGCGTGCGCGCGAGATGGCCTGCAGGCTGGAGGCCCAGGGCGTGGCTGGAAGCTACGAAGGCGCCTTGCGCTATGCGGGCAACCCGGGCCTGCTCAGCCGCACCCACTTTGCGCGCTTCATGGTCGAGCAGGGTTTGTGCAAAGGCATGCAGGACGCCTTCGACAAATACCTGGGCGACGGCAAGCCCGGCTATGTGCGAGTGCATTGGTCCAGCCTTGGCCAAGCCGTTTCCTGGATACTGGCGGCGGGTGGCCGCGCCGTGCTGGCCCATCCGGGGCGCTACATGTATACGCCGACGCAGTTCGGCGCTTTGTTCGACGATTTCAAGCAATTGGGCGGGCAGGGCATCGAAGTGGTTACCGGCAGCCATCGGCCTGACCAGTACCGCCAGTATGCCGACATCGCCCGGCAATACGGCTTTCTGGCATCGCGCGGCTCGGATTTCCATGCCCCGGGCGAAAGCCGGATCGACCTGGGCGCCATGCCCGCTCTGCCTCCGGGCCTGACGCCGGTCTGGCACGACTGGGTTTAGGGCCTAACGCCCGTCGGGCTGCGACGCGGGGTAGTTTGCGCCGAATACGCTCATGTAGGTCGGGTAGAAGCTGCAATACAGCACGGCGGCAATGATAAGGTTGACCGGGGTCAGGATGATCTGCACCACGCCCGCGCCCAGCCCCAGTTCGACCAGCATATTGCCCAGCAGCTGGGTTGCCAGGAAAATGGCGCCCCAGCTCAGCCCGTACAGCAGGAACGGCCACTTATTGCGCCAGCACGCCACCATGGAGTAGAACATGGCCTGTACCAGCTTGACCCGGTGCCAGCCCATCAGCGCGGGAGCATGCCAGAACAGGGCGGAAATCAGCACGTACAGGATGCCGAAGGCAATGAAGGGGCCGCGTATGGCTTGAGCCAGAGCCAGTTGATCGACATTGCCGTCGGCCGAGACGGCGGCCATCAGGCCATCCAGAAAAGGCAAGGTGGCCAGGAAACCCCCCAGCAGGCAGAACCCAAGGTAAACCAGCCCCAGCCGCATCAGGCTGCGCCGCGTTTGCGTGTCGCGCAGGGGCGCCAGCCACATGCCGGGCAGCATGGGGCGGTTTGCGACGATGTTGCGGCTGGCGTTGAGGGTGATGAAGGTCAGGATGGGCATGGCGGCGATCAGCACCATTTGCCCGATCAGCGGGATCAGGTAGGCGATGGTGATTAGAAAGCCGGTTATCAGGCTCCAGAAGAACATGGCCATGGGCTGGCGCTTGAAGATTCCAGCCCCGTCTTGTATCCACCGCCAGCCGGACGAAAACGGGAGAGTGGCTGCTTGCATAATATTGGTTCAATCCAGAATGGGTGTGTCGCTTGCGCCCGGTACGGGCTTGCCGATGGATCTATGGTAACGCCAGCGCGGCGTCGCGGCGGCGTGCCAGCAGGACGAGCTCGAAGTGGCGCGGATCGTGCGGTTTGAGGGTCTGGGCCGGGCGCGGAAGGTAAAAATCGAACAGCCGCGATACCCAGAACCGCAGTGCGGCGGCCTGCAGCAGCATGGGCCAGGCCAGTTTCTCTTCGGTGGTGAACGGCCTGACCGCCGCATAGGCGCGAAGCCAGGCCTGCAGCTTGTCCTGGTCGAAGACGCCGGTGTGCCGTTCGATGCACCAGTCGTTGACGCTGACGGCCACGTCGAACAGCCAGGTGTCCCAGCCGGCGAAATAGAAGTCGATGAAACCGCCCATTTTGGGCGTCTCGAAGGTTCCGTCGAACAGCACGTTGTCGCGGAACAGGTCGCAATGCGCGGGGCCGTAGGGAAGGGCTTTGTAGACGGGGCCGGAGGCGAACTGCGTTTGTTCGGCCAGCACGGTCTGAATGAGTTCGGCCTGCGCGGGGTTCAGAAAGGGCAATACCTGCGGGATGGTTTTTTGCCACCAGTCCAGTCCGCGCAGGTTGGGCTGCCGTATGTCGAACGACGAGCCCGCCAGATGGGCGCGCGCCAGGGTTTCGCCGGCCAAGGCGCAATGGGCGGGGCCGGGGTCCGGTTCGTAGCCGCCCGATAGCCGGCTGACGATGGCGCAAGGCTTGCCGTGCAGGGAGGTCAGGCGTTTGCCGTCGATTTGCGTCTGGGGCTGGGGCACGGGAATGCCGTGCCCGGCCAGATGATGCATGAGTTCGATGTAGAAAGGCAGTTGCCCGGCGGTCAGGACTTCGAACAGGGTGAGCACATATTCGCCCTGCGTGGTGGTGAGAAAATAATTGGTGTTCTCGATGCCGGCGGTGATGCCGCGCAGTGTCACCAGTTCGCCCAGCTTGTAGTGCGTGAGTAGTTCACGGGCGTCGCTGTCGCTGACGGAGGTAAAAACGGCCATAGGCGGTAAACTCGTGTGTGCTGTTTGGTTATCATCGGGCCCGTCCAGTGCGGGCCATCGATTTTAGACCAGGATGCGCTTGTGCGCATGCATCAATAAACCCTTCATACGGTTCAAAGTTCAGTGAATGTCCTTGTAAATCCAGATTTTCCGACTGGCGCCAGCGACGCCGATTGGCGCGTGTGCGTCGCGCCCATGATCGACGTGACGGATCGGCACTGCCGCTACTTTCATCGCCTGCTGGCGCCGAAGGCCCGTCTGTACACCGAGATGATCACCACCGGCGCGCTTTTGCACGGCGACGTGGCCAGGCATCTGGACTTCAACGACGAAGAGCAGCCCGTGGCCCTGCAGTTGGGCGGCTGCGAACCCTTTGCTTTGGCCGACTGCGCCCGGCTGGGCCAGCAATGGGGCTATGACGAAATCAACCTGAATTGCGGCTGCCCCTCCGAGCGCGTGCAAAAGGGCGCGTTCGGCGCCTGCCTGATGGCCGAGCCGGCTCTGGTGGCCGACTGTGTCAAGGCCATGCAGGACGCGGTGTCGGTGCCCGTGACCGTCAAGCACAGGCTGGGTCTGGATTATGACGAATCCTATGGTTTCGTGCGCGATTTCGTCGGCGCCCTGCACATTGCGGGTTGCCGCGTGTTCATCGTGCATGCGCGCAATGCCGTGCTGAAAGGCTTGTCGCCCAAGGACAACCGCCAGATCCCGCCTTTGCGCTACGAAATGGCGGCCCGCCTCAAGGCGGATTTTCCGGACAGCCGGTTCGTGCTGAACGGCGGCATTACCCTGGCCGGCCATGCCCGGGAATTGCTGGACGGTTTCGACGGCGTCATGCTGGGCCGCGCGGCCTGGCACACGCCGGGCGTGCTGTCCGAGTTGTCGCGGATGTGCGATCCGGATGTCGTCCTGCTGGAACCCGGGCAGGTCGTGCATGCCATGACGGACTACGCCGCGCGGGAGGTCGCCAAAGGCGTGCCGTTGCGCATCGTGGTGCGGCCCATGCTGGGCTGGATGGGCGGGCGCCCCGGCGCCCGTCATTGGCGGCGGACGCTGTCCGACCCCAAAGTGCTGGGCGGCAACGACCCGCAAGTTATCGAGCAGGCCTGGGAAGCCCTGGCCCGGAATTCGGATTAGAGTCTGTGCTTTTGCAACCTGGGCTGGTTCTTGCCCCGTGGCCTGTACGGCTTATGGAAGGCTTGTTTAGTTCTGTTCCTTGGCTTCGGCGTCGGTGTGGTCGCCGGGCCAGTCGCGGATGTAGGCCTTGAGCATGGTGTTCTCGAATTGTTGCGCCGCAACAATCGCTTGAGCCATATCGTAGAAGGAAATGACGCCTTGCAGTACCGGGCCGTCCATGACCGGCATGTAGCGGGCGTGCTTGTCGAGCATCAGGCGCTGGACTTCGTCGGCGCTGGTGTTGGGGGTGACGCTGACCGGCGCGTCGTCCATGATGCTGCGGATGGTGTTGGGGCCGGTGACGCCCTGGTTGGCATGCAGATGCCGGATGATTTCGCGGAAGGTGAGCATGCCGACCAGCTCGCCGTGGTCCATGATGACCAAGGAGCCGATGTCTTGCTCGCTCATGGTTTCGAGGGCCTGGGCAATGGGGGTGTCAGGGGTGGCGGTATAAAGGGTATGCCCCTTGACGCGCAATATTTCACTGACTTTCAACATGGTGGGCCTCCTGGTTCGACTGGTGTGCTTCTTTTGGACTATTTTGCATCATAACGGTGCTTTCGGATAGCGTTTCGTTGTGTTTTTGATCCGTGCCCGGCCCGGCGTCCATGAGCTGCTCGAGCGTGACCGGAAGCGATTGCGCCAGCGAGGCCGAAACGGCGTCGAGCAGTCCCGGATCTTCAAGCAGGCCGATCTGGCTGCGGTCTATCAACAGCGCGTCGATGATCCTGCCCAGATCGGCGTCGCGCACGTCGCAGGTCAGCGCCCATTGCTCCGCGCCTTTTTCATGCGTCGGCACCACGTATCCCAGGCGTTTCAGTGTTCTCAGGACGACGAGCAGTTCGTCGGGATGCAGGCGCAGGTGGGCGCTGAGGAAGCGCAGGCTGCGGCCCGGAGAGGGCGTTCCCTGGGCGCTTCGCAAGGTGCGCATGACATTGATCGCATCCACGAAGGCGGAGCCGGGTTGGCGGTTTTCCGCCCAGCGGCGCAGACGCAGCGACGGCAGCGTCGCCGCGACGGTGGCGCCGAAAAGCACGGCCAGCCACGACAGATAGATCCATAGCAGAAAGATCGGCAGGGTGGCGAACGCGCCGTAGATGATGGTGTAGGAGGGAAAGCGCGTAATGTACAGCGCAAAGCCCGATTTCATGATTTCGAGGACGATGGCCGTGCCGAAGCCTCCTGCCAGGGCGTCGCGCCAGTACACCTGCCTGTTGGGAACGGTTACAAAAAGGGCGGCGAACCCCAGGCCTGTGATGACCAGCGGCACGAACGACAAGACCACGTTCAGGGCCGGCGCGATTTCCTGGACGCGGCCCAGCGATTCGCGGGCCAGGTACGAGGTCGTCCACAGGCTTGCGCCGGCCAGCACCGGCCCCAGCGAAATAATGGCCCAGTACACCAGCATGCGCTGGCGCATGGGGCGCTGCTGTTCGACATGCCAGATATCGTTGAAGGCGGTATCGATGGTCATGATGAGCATGACCGACACGACGATCAGAAAGACGGCCCCGACCGTGGTCAGTCCCGATGCCTTGGCGGCGAACTGGTTGAGGTAGCTCATGACCGTGTCCGAGACCGTCGGCGGCATGAGGTTGCTGGTCAGAAAGCCTTCCAGGGCGTCCTTGAAATCGGCAAACAACGGGAATGCCGTGAACAGCGACAGCACGACGGCTAGCAGGGGGACAATGGCCAGGACCGTGGTGAAGGTCAGGCTGGATGCGACTTGCGGCAGCTTCTTCTCGCTGGCGCGCTGCGCGGCGTAGCGCAGCACTTTGCCGGAGTTGATGGCCCAGATCCGCACGCGATCGGCGGGGGTGTCGGAGGCGGGAAGGTCGTTGGCGTCGGTATTCATGAATTGGATTCGGCATGGCGGGCGTGGGCAGCCAGGCTATCGTCCACGCATACCGCGGCAGCGGATTCGAGTAATAATACCAGTATGAATACGCAACCTAACCCTGTCTTGCGCTATGGCGCCATTTTTTTCCTGGTCGGGCTCATCGCCCTTTGCCTGGTCTGGGAGCTTGGCGCCGCGCCCTTGCGCCCCGGCGGTTCGCTGCTGGTCCTGAAGGTCCTGCCTTTGCTGTTTCCGCTGCGCGGGGTGCTCAAGGGCAGCCTTTACACGCTGCAATGGGCCGCCATGCTCGTCCTGCTTTACCTTATGGAGGGTATCGTGCGGGCGTATTCCGATCCATCCTCCGCATCCGTGGCCATGGCCTGGATCGAAATCATTTTGTCTCTGGGTTTTTATTTTTGTGCCATTTTTTATCTGCGGCCGGCAAAGAAGGCGGCCAAGGCGAAAAGCGCAATCCAGAAGGAGGCGCAATGAGCATCGACAGCATCCAGGATCTCGAGGTCGTCAATTCGTTTGCGCAACTGCCGCCGGCCTTCTACACCCGGCTGGCGACGACGCCTCTGCGCCGGCCCCGGCTGCTGCATGCCAATGCCTCCGTTGCCGGCTTGCTTGGCCTGTCGCCCAGGGCCTTGGCGGGCCAGGATTTCCTGGATGTCTGCGCGGGCAGCGTGCCGCTGCGCGGCGGCCAGACTTTGTCCGCCGTATACAGCGGCCACCAGTTCGGCGTGTGGGCCGGCCAGTTGGGCGACGGCCGCGCGCATCTTCTGGGCGAGGTGATCACCCCGCAAGGGCCCATGGAAATCCAGCTCAAGGGCTCGGGGCGCACGCCGTATTCGCGCATGGGCGACGGCAGGGCGGTCGTGCGATCTTCCGTGCGCGAATACCTGGCCAGCGAGGCCATGGCCGGCCTGGGCATTCCCACCACGCGCGCCCTGGCCATCGTGGTCGGCGACGATCCGGTCTATCGCGAAACCGAAGAGCGGGCCGCCGTGGTGGCGCGGGTCTCGCCCAGCTTCATCCGCTTCGGATCGTTCGAGCACTGGGGCGGGAGCCCGCAAAACCTGCGTATTTTGCTCGACTATGTCATCGACAGGTTTTATCCCGAATGCCGGGTCCAGGATAATCCCGGCGAAAGCGCCTTGAGGTTTCTGCGCCAGGTCGTGGCCAGGTCGGCCAGGCTGGTGGCCGATTGGCAGACGGTGGGGTTTTGCCACGGTGTGATGAACACCGACAATATGTCCATACTGGGCCTGACCATGGACTACGGCCCCTATGGTTTCATGGACGGCTTCCAGATCAACCATGTGTGCAACCACACCGACGCGCAGGGCCGCTATGCCTGGAATGCCCAGCCTTCCGTGGTGAACTGGAATCTCTACCGCCTGGCCAGCTGCCTTACCGTATTGGACATCGAGGCCGACGCCTTGCGGGCCGAATTGCAGCATTATGAAGACGATTTCCTCGCGGCGTATCGCGGCAACCTGGTTCGCAAGTTCGGCTGGCTGCAATGGCGCGAGGGCGACGACATGCTGGTGGACGACTGGTGGCGTCTGCTGCACAACCAGCAAGCCGATTTCACCCTTGGCTTCAGGCGCCTGGCGCAGGCCCTGAGCGACCCCGAACCATGGCTCGACCTGTTTTCCGACCGCGCGGCGGCCCAGGCATGGCTGGCGGCCTATGCGCAGCGGCTCACACTGGAAAACCGGCCGGACGCCGAGCGCATCGCTGCCATGCAGTCGGCCAATCCCTTGTATGTGTTGCGCAACCATCTGGCGGAGCAGGCCATACAGGCCGCGCACCGGGAGGACTCCGGCGAAATCGAAACCCTGCTCAAGCTGTTGCGCGACCCTTATGTCGAACAGCCGGGCTATGAAGATTACGCCCAGCCGGCGCCGGAGTGGGCCTGCCGGCTGGAGGTCAGTTGTTCGTCGTGAGGCGGATACCCGCCGCGACGTCAAGCGCCGCCGTGGTGCAAGATATCGCTGCAATGCCATAATTACGGTTGCCGCCAGGCTCAGCCCCAACGCGATCTGCGAAATATGTGTTGGCAGGCCCCAGGCCCTCATCCATTACTACCCGAAAATTCATATGTCCGGCAACACACTAGGTAAAATTTTCTGCGTCACCAATTTCGGCGAATCCCATGGCCCGGCCATCGGAGCGGTGGTGGACGGCTGTCCCGCGGGGCTGCCCCTGTCCGAAGAGGACATCCAGATAGAACTCGATCGGCGCCGGCCGGGCACGTCGCGCCACGTTACGCAGCGCCAGGAGGCCGACCGGGTGGAAATCCTTTCGGGGGTCTACGAAGGCGTCACTACCGGCACGCCCATCGGGCTGCTCATCCGCAATACCGACGCGCGCAGCAAGGACTACAGCAATATCGCCGATACCTTCCGGCCGGGTCATGCCGACTATACCTATTGGCGCAAGTTCGGCGAGCGCGATCCGCGTGGAGGCGGGCGCTCCTCGGCGCGGCTGACGGCGCCCTCGGTGGCGGCCGGCGCCATCGCCAAGAAGTGGCTTGCCCAAACCTACGGCACCGTAATCCGCGGCTATATGAGCCAGCTCGGCCCCATTGCCATTCCCTTCGAGTCCTGGGACGAGGTTTCCGGCAATCCGTTCTACGCGCCGTGCGCATCGGTGGTGCCCGAACTCGAAGCCTTCATGGATCAATTGCGCCGCGACGGCGACTCCATCGGGGCGCGCATCGAGGTCGTGGCCGAAAACCTGCCGGCTGGCTGGGGCGAGCCCCTGTACGACAGGCTGGACGCCGATATCGCCCATGTCATGATGGGCTTGAACGCCGTGAAGGGCGTGTCCATCGGAGCGGGTTTCGCCAGCATCGCGCAGCGCGGCTCCGAACACGGCGACGAAATCACGCCCGCCGGCTTCAAGACCAATAACGCAGGCGGCATATTGGGCGGCATTTCGTCGGGCCAGCCGATTACGGTGTCGCTGGCCATCAAACCCACCTCCAGCATCCGGATCGAACGCCAGTCCGTCAATCGAGCGGGCGAGCCAGTAACCGTCCAGACCCTGGGCCGCCACGATCCCTGCGTGGGCATACGCGCCACTCCCATTGCCGAGGCCTTGCTGGCCATCGTGCTCATGGACCATGCCCTGCGCCACAGGGCGCAAAACGGCTGACCTTGCTCAGGATAGCACTCGTTGTACTAGTATAAAAAGTCTTCTTGTACTAGGTTATGAGACTGGCATAATAGTAAAAAACCGGTGGCGAGCACCGGCTTTTCCATCCCGAACTTTCAAGAGCACTTAGCCATGGCCCAGACCCTGTACGATAAATTATGGAGCGCGCACGTAGTGGACCAAGAGTCCGACGGCACGTGTTTGATCTACATCGATCGTCAACTTCTGCACGAAGTGACCAGCCCCCAGGCCTTCGAGGGCCTGACCCTGGCCGGGCGCAAGCCGTGGCGCGTCAGCGCCAACCTGGCGGTTGCCGACCACAACGTCCCGACGACCGCGCGCAGCGAAGGCATCCAGGATCCCGTTTCCCGCCTTCAGGTCGACACGCTGGATGAAAACTGTGAAAAATACGGCCTGACCGAGTTTCGCATGAACGATCGGCGCCAGGGCATCGTGCACATCATCGGGCCTGAACAGGGCGCCACGTTGCCGGGCATGACCGTCGTGTGCGGCGATTCCCACACCAGTACGCACGGCGCCGTGGGCGCCCTGGCATTCGGCATCGGCACCTCCGAAGTCGAGCATGTCCTGGCGACCCAGACGCTGCTCATGAAGAAGAACAAGAACATGCTGGTGCGCGTCGAAGGCGAACTGCCCGTGGGCTGTACGGCCAAAGATCTGGTTCTCTACGTCATCGGCAAGATCGGCACGGCCGGCGGCACGGGCTACGCCATCGAGTTCGGCGGCAGCACGATGCGCGCTTTGTCCGTGGAAGGGCGCATGACGGTCTGCAATATGGCGATCGAGGCGGGCGCCCGTTCCGGCATGGTGGCCGTCGACCAGAAGACCATCGATTATTTCCGCGGCCGCCCTTATGCGCCCACGGGGGCCTTGTGGGATCAGGCGGTTCAATACTGGAGCACGCTGCATTCCGACGAAGGCGCCGCGTTCGATCGCGTGGTCGAGATCGATGCGCGCCAGATCACGCCGCAGGTGTCGTGGGGCACGTCGCCCGAAATGGTGCTGCCCGTCGATGCGCGGGTGCCGGATCCCGACAAGGAAAAAGACGAAGTGCGGCGCAGCGGCATGGAGCGCGCGCTCGAATACATGGGTTTGAAACCCAACACGCTGCTTACCGACATCAAGGTCGACCGCGTATTCATTGGTTCCTGCACCAATGCGCGCATCGAGGATCTGCGCGCGGCCGCCGCCGTGGCGCGCGGCAAGCGGGTGGCCTCTTCGGTCAAGCAGGCCATGGTGGTACCCGGCTCCGGCCTGGTCAAGCTGCAGGCCGAGAAGGAAGGGCTGGACAAGATATTCCTGGAAGCCGGCTTCGAGTGGCGCGAACCGGGCTGTTCGATGTGCCTGGCAATGAACGCCGACCGTCTGGAGCCCGGCGAACGCTGCGCATCGACCTCGAACCGCAACTTCGAAGGCCGCCAGGGGCAGGGCGGACGCACCCACCTGGTCAGTCCGGCCATGGCGGCCGCCGCTGCCGTCGCCGGCCACTTTGTCGACGTACGAAATTTTCGATAGGAAGCCATCATGCAAGCCTTTACCACCCATCACGGCCTGGTAGCGCCGCTCGACCGTGAAAACGTCGACACCGACCTCATCATTCCCAAGCAATTCCTGAAGTCCATCAAGCGTACGGGTTTCGGTCCCAATCTGTTCGACGAGTTGCGCTATCTGGATCACGGCGAGCCGGGCATGGATAACTCCAAACGCCCGCTCAACCCCGACTTCGTGCTGAACCAACCCCGCTACCAAGGCGCGTCCATCCTGCTGGCCCGCAAGAACTTCGGCTGCGGCTCCAGCCGCGAACATGCGCCCTGGGCATTGGATCAGTACGGCTTCCGGGCGATCATCGCGCCGTCGTATGCCGACATCTTCTTCAACAACAGCTTCAAGAACGGCCTGTTGCCCATCGTGCTGCCGGAACTGCAGGTGGCCCGCCTGTTCGACGAAGTGCGGGCGTTCGCGGGCTACAAGCTGCGCATCGACCTGGAGAGGCAGGTCGTGATCACCGAAGACGGTCGCGAACTGGCCTTCGATATCGAGCCGTTCCGCAAGCGCTGTCTGTTGAACGGCCTTGACGACATCGGCCTGACCTTGCAGAAAGCGGATAAGATTCGCGCTTTCGAGGCCGAACGCCTGGCTCGCCACCCCTGGCTTGAATCACGCCCCATTGCATAGGAAGAACAAATGACACACAAAATCGCAGTACTGCCCGGCGATGGAATCGGCCCTGAAATCACGGAACAGGCCGTGCGCGTTTTAAGCGCGCTGGGCCTTGACCTCGAACTGCATACCGAGCCTGTCGGCGGCGCGGCCTACGACAAGCACGGCCATCCTTTGCCTCCTTCCACGCTGAACCTGGCCAAGGAGTCGGCGGCCATCTTGTTCGGCGCCGTGGGCGACTGGAAATACGATTCGCTGGCGCGCGAGCTGCGCCCCGAGCAGGCTATCCTGGGCCTGCGCCGCGCACTGGGCCTGTTCGCCAACCTGCGGCCCGCCATTTTGTATGCCGAGCTGGCCAACGCCTCGTCGCTCAAGCCCGAGGTGGTGGCTGGGCTGGATATCCTTATTGTTCGCGAACTGACCGGCGACATCTATTTCGGCCAGCCGCGCGGCGTGCGCGAAGTCGCCGACGGCCCGTTCAAGGGCGAGCGCCAGGGCTTCGACACCATGCACTACGCCGAATCCGAAGTGCGCCGCATTGCGCACGTGGCGTTCCAGGCGGCTCAGAAGCGCAGCAAGAAGCTTTGCAGCGTGGACAAGGCCAACGTGCTCGAAACCTCCCAGTTCTGGCGCGATACCGTCATCGACGTGGCGCACGAATATCCCGACGTGGCGCTAAGCCATATGTATGTCGATAATGCCGCCATGCAGCTCGTGCGCGCGCCCAAGGAGTTCGACGTCATCGTCACCGGCAACCTGTTCGGCGACATTCTTTCCGACGAAGCGTCCATGCTCACGGGTTCCATCGGCATGCTGCCGTCGGCCTCGCTCAATGCCTCGAACCAGGGCCTTTACGAGCCCAGCCACGGGTCGGCCCCCGATATCGCCGGCAAGAACGTCGCCAACCCTCTGGCGACCATACTTTCCGCCGCCATGCTGCTGCGCTACTCGCTTGGCGAAGCGGCCCAGGCGGATCGGATCGAAGCCGCGGTGCAGGCGGTTCTGCGCCAGGGCCTGCGCACTGCCGACATCTTCGAAGCCGGCATGAACCGGGTTTCGACGTCGGAAATGGGCGATGCCGTCCTGAAGGCGCTAAAATAGCGTCTTACCATAATATTGTTAATATTGCTGGTTAACGGCTGATTCCCAGCGTGATTTGTTAACGGTATTAACGATGCATTACCGGGGTCCTGGTAGTGCATCGACGCCTGATTTCCCTATTTTTTAAGTGACAGCAACATGAGCCAAGCAGTAGGTCTGGTCGGCTGGCGCGGCATGGTGGGTTCGGTACTCATGCAGCGCATGCGCGACGAAAACGATTTTTCCCTGTTCGAACCGGTGTTCTTCTCGACCAGCAATTCCGGCGGCAAGGCGCCGGCCTGGGCCGAGGGCGCGGGGCCCTTGCAAGACGCCTACGACATCGAAACCCTGAAAAAGCTGCCCATCATCGTCACCGCCCAGGGCGGCGACTACACCACCCAGGTCTATCCCAAGCTGCGCGCGGCCGGCTGGACCGGCATCTGGATCGATGCGGCCAGCACCTTGCGCATGGCCGACGATGCCATCATCGTGCTCGATCCCGTCAATCGCCCCGTCATCGACGCGGCGCTCGGGCGCGGCGTCAAGAACTTCATCGGCGGCAACTGCACGGTAAGCTGCATGCTCATGGGCCTGTCGGGCCTGTTCAACAACGACCTGGTCGAGTGGATGACCAGCATGACCTACCAGGCGGCATCGGGCGGCGGCGCCCAGCACATGCGCGAACTGCTTACCCAGTTCGGCCTGCTCAACGTGTCGGTCAAGTCCTTGCTGGACGATCCGGCTTCCGCAATTTTGGAAATCGACCGCGGCGTATTGGCCACGCAAAAGCTCGAAAGCCTTCCGCGCGACCATTTCGGCGTCCCTCTGGCCGGCAGCCTGATTCCCTGGATCGACAAAGACCTGGGCAACGGCGTGTCGCGCGAAGAATGGAAGGCCGAAGCCGAAACCAACAAAATCCTGGGCCGCGGCGAAGCCTTTGGCACCGCTCCCACGCCTATCGACGGCCTTTGCGTGCGCATCGGCGCCATGCGCTGCCATAGCCAGGCGCTGACCATCAAGCTCAAGCGCGACGTGCCTCTCGACGAAATCAGCGATATGTTGCGTGAGGGCTCCAAGTGGGCCAAGGTCATCCCCAACGAGCGCGATGCGACCATGCAGGCATTGACGCCGGTGGCCGTCACCGGTACGCTGGACATTCCCGTGGGGCGCTTGCGCAAAATGTCCATGGGGCCGGAATACCTCAGCGCCTTTACCGTTGGCGATCAATTGCTTTGGGGCGCCGCCGAACCTTTGCGCCGTATGCTGCGCATTTCTTTGGGTGAACTCTGACAATGCAGAAAACACGTTGCGTAGCCACGAACACGTTTTTCCCCCGAACCAAACCCCTGGTTCTTGCTTTTTCGGCCTTCATGGCCATGTGTTCGACAAGCTACGCAGCGCAGCTGGGCCACGCCCGCATCGTCTCCCAGCAAAACCAGCCGCTGCGCATCGCGGTTCAGGTCAGCGGCCTGACTCCCGCCGAGCAGCAGTCGTTCCACGTCAGCGCTGCGCCGCTGTCGGCCTGGAAAAAGGCCGGGCTCATTCCCCCGGTCGATCCCGCAACGCTCGTGTTTCGCCTGGTCGATGGCGCACGCGCCAATGTAAAAAGCCTGCAAATCAGCTCCAGCCAGCCGCTTGGCGGCCCGGTGGCCGATTTGCTGCTCGAAGTGCAAACGGCCAGCGGGCGGCAGCAGTATCAGGTAAGCGTATTGGCGCCGGCAAGGGTGGGTGCACCTGTTTCATCCGCGGCCGGCAGCGGCAATGCCGGTCCGGGACAGGCGGGCATGGCCCAGTCGGCATCCCAGGCCATACGCGTTCGTCGTGGCGATACTCTGTTTTCGATTGCGCGCCGCCATGCCGTGCCGGGTGTCAGCGTCTACCAAATGATGATCGCCTTGCAAAAGGCCAATCCCCAGGCCTTCATCCATGGAAATATCAATCTGGTCAAGGCGGGGGCCACGCTTCAAATGCCCGGCTCGGCCGAATTGACGGCCATCTCCGACAAAGAAGCGCGCCGGCTGTTCGAACGCCAGGCCCAGGAATTCGATGCCTATCGCCAGGGCCTCGCGGCCCGCAAGGGCCACGCGGTGGAGGGCGGCTCGGCTTCCCGGGGTCGGGTTTCCGCTGCATCGTCAACTGAGTCCGGCTCGTCCGCGGGCCAGGCCGGCGACAAAGTCGTGCTGTCCGGCTCCTCGTCCTCGGATAAAGCCGCCGACGAGCGTGCCGCCGCCGGCAAGAATCTCGAGGACGCGCAAGGCCGCGTGTCGCAGCTGGAGCAAAACGTCAAGAACCTTAATCTAGCCTTGCAGTCCCAGGGCGAGGCCGCCAAGAACGCCGTCCTCGACGGCGCGGCGGGTATCGGGCAAACCGTCAGCGACGCGGCCGATGGCATCACCGATGGCGCAGGCTCTTCCGCAGGCGGCAAATCCGCTGGCGAGGCGGCGTCCGCCGCTTCGGCCCCGCCGGGGGCCGGCGGGAAATCGGCCACGGCATCCGGCGCCTCGGCGGCCGGCTCGCCGGCCGCCGGCGAGGGTGGTGGCGCAGGCCCGGCCGCCAATGCCGCGCCGGCACAACAAAGCAATACCGTTAAAAACGCAATAAACAAGGCAGGTCGATCCGTGTCGTGGTTTCAAGAACATTTGCTGGGCGTGGTAACCGCCTTGCTGGCATTGGTGGTGCTGATCATCGCCTGGGTTTTGCGCAGGGCCAATGCCGCGCGCGACGATGACGATCGCGGGGCGCCCATTACCGAGGCCATGGTCAAGGAACAGCTCGAAAAAATCAATCTTGACCTGAGCGAATCTCCCGAGCCGCCATCCATCAAGAGCTGACCGCCATGCCTCGAGTGGCGTTGGGGGTTGCTTACGATGGTTCGGCCTGGCAGGGCTGGCAGACGCAGCCCCACGGAATCTCAGTGCAGGACACCCTGGAAGCGGCCTTGAGCCGCTTCGTGGCGCAGCCCGCCGCAACGATTTGCGCGGGGCGCACCGACACCGGCGTGCATGCGCTGGGCCAGGTGGTTCACCTCGACACCGCTGCGCTGCGCAGGCCCGAGTCCTGGGTGCGGGGCCTGAACGCCTTGCTGCCCGACAGCATTGCCGTGCAATGGATGCGATCCGTTTCCGACGATTTTCATGCGCGCTTCTCGGCGCTGTCCCGCAGCTATGTGTACGTGGTGCGCAATGCGCGGGTGCGTTCGCCCCTGGTGGACAGGCGAGTGGGCTGGGTCTACCATGACCTCGAGCTTGCTCCGATGCAGCAGGCGGGCGCCAGGCTTGTCGGCGAACACGATTTCAGCAGCTTTCGCTCGTCGCAGTGCCAGGCCGCCAGCCCAGTCCGGACGATGCAGGCGCTGAGCATCGAGCAGAAAGGCGAGTATTTCTTCTTTACCTTCAAGGCCAATGCTTTCCTGCATCACATGATCCGCAACATCATGGGCGCCTTGCTGTACATAGGCCAGGGCCGCCAGGAGCCTTCCTGGATCGATGCCTTGCTGGCCCAGCGCGACCGGCGTCTGGCCGCCCCGACATTTGCGCCCCATGGCTTGTACCTGGCGGCGGTTGAGTATCCCGCCGTCTTTGGCTTGCCCGGTTCCGATCCACTCGAGGCCTGCTTCACGCATCTTGGTTGGGTGGCAGGAGCGCAAGCGGTAGAACCGCCTATGCTCCCGGGGCGGCGTTAATCGGT
The DNA here is from genome assembly GCF_035555955.1 of Eoetvoesiella sp. NCBI lineage: Bacteria > Pseudomonadati > Pseudomonadota > Betaproteobacteria > Burkholderiales > Alcaligenaceae > Eoetvoesiella > Eoetvoesiella sp. The sequence continues at coordinate 49,907 of NZ_DATMGA010000066.1, forward strand.
AAAATGAGCTTGATTCTGAAATAAGGGCTTCATGGTGCACGGACGTACACGAGTAAAAATTTGCGGGCTGACGCGGGAGGGCGACATACATTGCGCGGTGCAGGCAGGCGCCGATGCGATAGGCTTTGTCTTCTACCCTAAAAGTTCGCGCTTCGTCTCGCTGGATCAGGCGCGCGGCTTGCGCGCCTGCGTGCCCACGCTGGTCAGCGCGGTGGCCTTGTTCGTCAATGCATCTCCCGACGAGGTTCGCGCCGTCATCGCACATGTAAAGCCCGACGTGCTGCAATTCCATGGCGACGAAACCCCCGAATATTGCGCGCAGTTCGACCATCCTTACTGGAAGGCCTTCCGCGTGGGCGGACCGGGCCTGGAAACGCCGCAGGCGGTATTGGCCGCCTGCCGGCAATTTCCCGGCGCGGCGGGATGGCTGTTCGACAGCTACAGCTCGGGCTATGGGGGCAGCGGCCTGAAGCTCGATACCGGCTTGCTGCACGCCATTGCGCAAGACCTCGAAAGCCGGCCCATGGTGCTTGCCGGAGGGCTTGCCGCCGACAGCGTAGGCCGCTCCATCCAGGAAATACAGCCTTACGCCGTCGACGTGAGCAGCGGCGTGGAGGTCTCGGGCGGCATCAAGTCGCCGGAAAAAATCCACGCCTTCATGGATGCCGTCAAAAGGGCGGCGCGTCCCGCGTCCCGATTCACGCCTACTCGATGAACTGCTGCGTGCTGTAGTCGCCGGTGGGCAGCCGGCGCAGGATTTTTTGCGTGCCGGGCAGGTCGGCGAGGTAGTCCAGCAAGGTTTGCGCGTAGTCGAGGCCCACGTCGACCCGCCGCTGGCCGGTAATGGCCTTGAATGCCGTGTAATGGTCATGACCGTCGGCCAGGAACGAAATAGTGGCGACATTCCAGGTTTTACCCAGGTCGAAAGGCCGGTACTTGCCGTCCTTGCCCCGTATTTCCAGATTGGCCAGGCGCGACCCCTTGGGCTGGTTGGCCCTGACTGTCCAGCGCAGGCCGGCCGAATAGGGATAGGCGCCGGTGCTGCCGGCAGGCCCCAGCGCCGCGTCCAGGGCGTCTTCCAGAGCCGCCTTGATTTCGGTGCCGGTCGCCTTGAGCTGGACCAGCGTGTTCTTGAAGGGCAGGACTGTGTAGATGTCCTTGACCGTTACGGGTCCCTTCTGGATGTCGGTGCGCACACCTCCGCCGTTCTGGATGGACAGGTCGGCCTTGAAGTATTTTTGTCCTTGGCGCAGGAAAGCCTCGGCGACCAGTTGCTGGACATCGCCGCCATGCTTTTGAACACGGGGATCCCGGTTGCACAGATCGCCCAGGGTGGAGTGGAACCGGCTCTTGCCCGCGCCCGGAATCCGGCGCAGGCACAGCACGTTTGCCGCCGTGGCGACCACCGACGACCCGAAGGCTTCTTTGCGCGCCTTGTATGGCGCCAGCACGGCAAGCGCTTCGGGGTCTTCGGCGGTGGGGCGCAGCAGGCCGCGCGAGCGTGCGATATCGGCGCGGATCGATTCGATCTCTTTGGGTTTGAGCGTGCCGCGCGAGGTGTCGGCGCGCGCATAGGTGTCGCCGATGAGTACATGGGGGCTGCCGGAGCAGTTCAGGACATTGCCTTGGGCGTCGAAGTCGACGCGCAGCTCGCCCAGGACGTAGGCGTACTGGCCGGCCTGCACGATGCAGACAGGCTTTCCATCGGCGCTCGTTGCCATGGTGGGGTAGGGGCCTCTTGGCGTCATCCCGTATTGCTTCATGGATGCCGGCCCCAGCAAGGTGTGGGAGTCGCCGCCGACGATGACATCCACCCCCCGCAATTTGCGGGCCATGGCCTGATCCGCCTGATAGCCTTGATGCGTTTGCAGGACGATGTGATCGACTCCCAGGGCGGCCAGGCGGTCGATTTCGGACTGGGCCGTTGCCGTTTCGTCGCTGAACGTCGTGCCCGCGTCCGGGCGCGACGAGTTTTTCGTCTTGTCCGCCACTGTGATGCCGATCAGGCCGATCATGTTTTCGGAGGAGGTTCGGCGACAAGAGGCATTGTTTTTGGAGGAAACGCAGCCGCCGCGCTCCAGGACCGCATAGGGTTCGACCATGCCGGGGGCCCGGGCCGGGTTCAGCGCCGAATCAGGGCCGAAATGCGTGTTGGCGCTCAGCACCCAGGTCTTGCACGAGCCTTGGCGCAGGTAGTCGAGGAACACCTTGAGTCCGGCGTCGCCGTTGTCGAATTCGTGGTTGCCCAGTGTAAAGGCATCGAAGCAGACAACGTTCATGAGGTCGGCATCGGCCTTGCCCTGCGTAAGGTTGTAGTACAGGTCGCCGGTAACCGCGTCGCCCGCATGAATCTTGATGGGATTGGGAGCCCTTGCCGCCAGCTCCTTCATGGCCGAGGCCATGCGCGCAAAACCTCCCATGGAGACGAGAATGCGCTCTCGCGTGCCCGGAGCGGTTTCAAGCTGCAGCGGCAGGGTTTCCGGGTCGAGGTGCGAATGGTGATCGTTGATGTGCAAAAGCGTGATGCTGAGCGCAGGCGCGGGATGGTCGTTGACGGCGCCGGTGTTTTTCGATGATGTCACCGCGCAGCCGGCGGCAAGCAGGATGAAGGGCAGGATCAGGCAGCGATGCAAAAGTGCGCTCATGGAATATGGCCGTATGCGGGTGGGCGAGAATGCACGGAAACAAGCGGGTGTCGATGACAGCGCGAGCGTGTAGTCTAAATGGCTTTGCCTGGTGGGGGGAACGCAAATAAAAAAAGCCGCTTTCTCTGTGAGAAGCGGCTTTTTTTGCCGTAACGCGGGGCGTTGCGAAGGAAATCCTGGTAGGCAGTACTGGGTTCGAACCAGCGACCTCTACGATGTCAACGTAGCGCTCTAACCAACTGAGCTAACCGCCTAGAAAGAACGAAATTCTAACCTAGAAGATTTTACTTTGTCAAAGCGCATGTTTTTGCCGCCATACCGGCCCGATGGCCGGCATGCAAAAAATCTTTTCCTGTTCTTAAAAATAGTCATAGAATCTCGACGTTGCAAGATAGAATATCTAACAATTAATAACAACGAGACATATCATGGCTATCGTTCAGATCAGCGCGGGTTCGCAGCGCTCCGTCGCCCTCGACGGTGTAGGCGCGGCTTGGGGGTGGGGGGCTTTCAAAACCGTCTATCCCGGCCTGCAGGAAGTGCTTCCCGCCGCGCTATGCACGACGGACAAAAGCGAAATCGGCCATCGCCGCTATGCCCAGCCTTATGCGCAAATGCTCAATCCGGGCGCGCCTTTTCGTCTTGTCTCCGACGGCAGCACCCATATATTGGGCGCGTGCGATGCAGGGGCGTTGCTGGCCTGCCGGCCGGTGATTGCGCCGGATCACGGGGCAGCCCATCAAACGGTTCAGGCGATTCCCGAAGGGGTGCGTCAGCTGGCCGCCATGCAAACCGTCAGTCTGGCCTTGCTGGAAAACGGCGATGTCTGGTCCTGGGGATTCAATCACCAAGGCCAGCTCGGCCGGTCGGCGCAGCCGGCGCAGAACGCTGCTGCGGCCGTGGGCGGCCTGCCAGCCATCGCCAGCCTGGCCTGCGGTTCGGCGCACGCGCTGGCCCTGGATGAGTCGGGCGGCGTCTGGAGCTGGGGCGCGAACCAGGCCGGCCAGCTGGGTGACGGAACGCTCAAGTCCCGCGCGCTGCCGGCCAGGGTGGAGCTGCCTGAATCCATAGCCAGCATCGCCGCGGGCGATACGCACAGCATGGCCTTGGACAACGCGGGCCAGTTGTGGGCCTGGGGCTCCAACAATCATGGCCAGGCGGGCAGCGCCGACAGCGCTTATTTCACTCGCCCGGTCAAGATCCAGACCGGCTTTCCCGTGCTCCGCATCGATGGCGGCCAGTTTTATACGGTGGCGCTGTCCGAGCAGGGCGAAGTCTTTGCCTGGGGCTGGAATGGGCTGGGGCAGATGGGCTTGCCGGAGCCGCATTCGTCCCCGCGCGCCGTAAAAATTGCCGGCCTGCCGCCGGTTACCCACCTGGCCGCCGGGGCAGGCCACGTGCTGGCCAGCGACGGCCTGACGGTTTTTGCCTGGGGCGACAACCGCAGCGCCGCCTGCGGGCGCGCCGCCCAGGATCCCGTCATCCTGGCTCCCAACTCCATCCACCTGGCCTGACGAGGGTACAAGCATGACGACACACGATCATCACCGCAATGGGCGGGTGCAGGAAGCCGACGGACCCTCGGATCCCAAACGCCGCGACGTCTTGCGCTGGTCGCTGGCCCTGTCCGCCGGCCTGATACTGCCGCCCCTGGCGGGCTGCGACGGCGGCGACGGTTCGCAGGCTACGGCCGACACCTTGCCCGAGGCCTCGCGCATCTATGCCCGCGGCGGCCTCATCGACATAGAGCTGGTGGCGGCTTACACCACCAGAAACGTCCAGTACGCGGCCAGCGCGCAAAATATCTATCCGGGCGTATCCCGGCAGCGGAGCGCCTATCTACGCAGCTACAACGACGGCCAGCTGGCTCCAACCCTGTGCCTGAATGCGGGCGACACCTTGCGCATCAAGCTCAAGAACAGGCTGCCCGGAAACGATTCCAAATATTCGTCGCTAAGCTATCTTAACTACCAGAACAGCACCAACCTGCATTTTCACGGCATGCATGTGGACCCCAAGGAGATCCGTCCCGGGGTCTATGGCGATTACATGGTCGACAGCCCCGACGCCGGCGTGAAACCCGGCGAGGATCGCCAGCACGAACTGCACCTGCCGGCCGAGCATTCCAACGGCATCTACTGGTATCACCCGCATCTGCACGGTTCCACCACCACCCAGGTGCTGGGCGGCATGTTCGGTGCCATCCTGGTGTCTACCCCGCGCAACGATTTCGACCTGCCGGACGGCATCCGCGAACGAGTCATCTTTGTGCACCGCCTGAATCTTACCGACAAAGGGCGCAGCGACAACCTTTACGAATACGAAGACGACAACAACAGCGGCTTCGTGCTCAATGGCGCATACCAGCCCACCATCGTCATGCGTCCGGGGGAAATCCAGAACTGGCATTTTCTTAATTCGGATGTCTTTTATCCCTTCAATCCGGTGCTGGATGGCCATACCATGTGGTACTACGCCCGCGACGGAAATGTCTTTGCGCGCCAGTATCGCCCCATCAACGCCGATACCGCCACGCAAATGGATGGCCGGCTTTGGCCAGGCAGCGCCATGTATCCGGGCAATCGCGATTCGATGCTGGTGCAGGCCAGCAAAACCCCTGGCACCTACTACCTGCGCGCCGCCAAGGCGCCATCGAGCACGGGGCCCGAAATCGTGGCGCGCGTCGTCGTCGAGGGCGTGCCGGTCGACATGGATCTGCCCAGCCCGCACCAATTGCCCTTGTACAACAACTACCAGCCCATCACCGACGCCGAGCTCGCCGAGCATGGCGGCAAGACGCGGGCGGTCATCCTGGCCATACTCGACAAAGACAACCCCTTGCTTGTGCAGCCCATCCCGGCGGGCGAGGAATGGTTCGTCCCCGAAAGCGACAACTCGGGCCTGACCAATTTTGTGTTTTCCACCGGCAACGAGGGAACCAGACTGGCCCCGTTCCAGTCGGCGCTGGCCGCAACGCAGACCGTGGCGCTCAATGCCGTGGAGGAGTGGACCCTGTACAACATGAATGGCTATCCGCATCCGTTCCACATTCATGTCAATGACTGCTATGTCGTCAAGGTGAATGGCGAAGACGTCGAGCCCTACTGGTGCGACACCATTCCATTGGCGCCCAACGGTACGCAGGACAAGCCCACCTCCATTACATTCCGCAGCCGCTTCACCGACTTCACCGGCAAGTTTGTCTGGCATTGCCACGCCCTGGACCACGAGGACATGGGCATGATGGAGCTGGTCGAGGTGGTTGCCTGATTTTTGGGCCGCGGGGCCGCGTCAGCGCCCCGTACGGATCCGCTCGGTGCGGCGGCGCAGCAGTTCCAGGGTTCCGAGCAATAGTATGGAAACCAGGATCAGCAGCGTGGCGACGGCCAGGATGGTGGGGTTGATCTGCTCGCGCAGGCCCGAAAACATCTGGCGCGGAATGGTGACTTGCTCGGGGCCGGCCAGGAACAGGATGAGCACGATTTCGTCGAACGAGGTGGCGAACGCGAACAGGGCGCCCGAGATGACGCCGGGGCGGATCAGCGGGATGATGACCTCGCGAAACACCCGGAACGGCGAGGCGCCCATGCTCAGCCCCGCCAGGTATAAAGAGCGGTCGAAGCCCGCAAGCGTCGCGGTAACGGTAATGATGACGAACGGCACGCCCAGCGCCGCGTGGGCGATGATGATGCCGGCGAACGAGCCCACCAGCCCGAAGCGCGAATAAAAAAAGAACATGCCGGCGGCGACGATGATCAAGGGCACGATCATCGGCGAAAGCAGCAGGGCGGTTATTGGCCGGCGCCAGGGCATGTTGTCGTTGGCCAGGCCGACGGCGGCCAGGGTGCCGAGCGTCGTGGCGATCAGGGTGGCGCAGATGCCGATGATGAAGCTGTTGCGGATGGCCAGCAGCCATTTCTGGCTGTGGAAAATGGCCGTGTACCACTGCGTGGAGTAGGCTTGCGGATCCAGGTGTACCATGCCCTTGGTGAAACTGAAGAAGGGATCGGCATTGAACGACAGGGGCACGATGACCAGGATGGGCAGGATCAGAAAGAACAGCACGGCCCAGGCTGAAAGCGTCAGGGCGTAGGCGCCCGCCTTGTGGCGCCAGGTATAGTAGGCCATGCGTGTTTTCATGGCTCAGCCCAGCTTTATGTTGCGGGCGCCGACGAGGTGGTCGTACACCCAGTACAGCACGAGGATCAGCACCAGCAGAAGCGTGCCCAGCGCGGCGGCCAGGCCCCAGTTGTTCGAGTGCTGCATATGGAAGGCAATGAGGTTCGAGATCATCTGGCCGCTTGTTCCGCCCACCAGGGCGGGCGTAATGTAGTAGCCCACGGAAATAATGAACACGAGCAGCGAACCCGCGCTGAGTCCCGGCAGGCTCAAGGGCAGGAAAACACGCACGAAGGCCGACCATGGGCGGCTGCCCAGCGATATCGCGGCGCGCACATAGCTCGGATCGATGCCGCGCATCACGCTGTACAACGGCAGCACCATGAAAGGCAGCAGGATGTGGGTCATGGCGACGACGGTGGCGAACCGGGTGTACATCATTTCCAGCGGAGCGTCGGTCAGCCCCAGCGCCTGGAAGATCGAATTGAGAACCCCGTTGGTTTGCAGCAGGGCGATCCAGGCGGTGGTGCGCACCAGCAGCGAGGTCCAGAAAGGCAGCAGGACCAGTACCATGAGGGCGCCGGCCAGCCGGCGCGGGGCGTGAGATAAATAGTAGGCCAGGGGGTAGCCCAGCACGATGCAAAGCAGGGTGATGATCAGCGCGATTCCCAGCGTCCTGCCGTACAGTTGCAGGTAGATGCGCGTGGAGTCTCGCTGCTGGATTTCCCCTTGGGCGTTGCGTTCGAGGTCCAGAGCGGTGAGGTAGTTGGTATCGGTGTATACATGCCCGATGTCCTGGATGGCTTGCCACAATTCCAATTGCGACCAGCGCGGATCGGCATTGCGAAGCTCGTCGGCGCCGCTGCTTTTGATCTGCCCGTCGTCGAGGCGCCGCATTTTCCTCGCGGTGGCGTTGATGAGGCTGGAGGCGCCGGGATAGGCCCGGTTCACGGCTGCCGCCAGTATGCCGGCCTTGCGTTCCTGGGCCAGCAGCTTCAGTTCGCGCGCCATGGTCGCGAAGACCGGGGTGTCGGGCAGTTTGGCGCCGTTCCATTTTCCGAGTTGGTGGATGGTGTCGGGAATGAGTTCGACCAAAGTGGGGTTGTAGACGCTGCGATACAGCATCGAGGCAATCGGCGCGACGAAGGCAAAGAAGACGAACACCAGCAAAGGCCCCACCAGCAGCAGCGCTACGCGTTTGCGGCGGCGCAGTTCCAGGCGCTCGGCCCGCAGTTCTTCGCGGGTGAGCACGGCGCCGGCCTCCTTGCGGGGCGCGGCGCCCTCGAGGTGGGCCGGCATCGGGAGGCTGTTCATGCGGGCGTCCGTCATGCTTTACCGGTTTTTGTCACTTGAGCAGCCATTCGTTGAATTTCTCGCCCAGCGATTCGCCGTAGTCGGCCCAGAATACGCTGTCGACGCGCCGGCCTTCCTTGAGATGCGAGGTCGGCAGGTCGGCGATGATGTCCTTGTCGACCAGGGCCATGGAGGATTTGCGGGGAGGGCCGTAGGCCACGTCCTGGAAGCCGGCCAATGCCTTGGTGCTGGTGGCGAACGAGACGAACTCCAGCGCCTGCTTGAGCTTGGGCGTGCCCTTGACGATGCTCCAGGCCCCCAGGTCGTACATATTGCCGTCCCAGACGATGGTAAAGGGCTTGCCTTCGTGCTTGATGGCATTGAAGATGCGGCCATTGGCCGATTGAACCATGACGGCGCCGCCGTCGTTGAGCAACTGGGGCGCTTGCGACCAGCTGTCGAACCAGACGACGTCTTTCTTGATGGTGTCCAGCTTGGCGAATGCGCGTGCTTGCCCCTCGGGCGTTTTCAGGACCTTGTAGACGTCTTCGGGCTTGACGCCGTCGGCCAGCAGCGCCCACTCCATATTGAATTGGGCGCGCTTGCGCAGCGCGCGCTTGCCGGGGAATTTTTTAAGATCGAACAGATCGTTCAGCGTGGTCGGTTTTGCTCCGGGGAACGCTTTGTTGTTGTAGGCATAGATGGTGCTGTAGACGATTTCGCCCACGCCGCATTCGTTTTCCAGGGCTTCGGGAATGAAGTCCTTCTCGGCCGGGGTGCCGTCGGCCCCGGGCAGCAGGATGTTGCGGGGTATGGCTTCGAGCAGGCCTTCGGAGCAGGCGCGCTCCAGATCGATGGTTTCCACGTCGACCACGTCCCATTGGATGTTGCCGGACTGAACCTGGGCCTTCAGTTCCGCCACGCCGCCCGTGTAGTTTTCAAACAGGATTTTTTTTCCGGTTTTCGCAACATAGGGATCGATTTGATGCTTTTTTTGCGTGGCCCCATAGGCCCCACCGAACGAGACGACGGTCAGTTCGTCCTTGGCCTGCGATACTCCCCCAAGCGTAAGGCCCAGCACTACGGCAAGGCCCAACGATGAATTCCTGAATCTTTTCATGCTTGCTCTCCTGGTATCGATTTGGTGTTGCTCTTGAATGCAAAACAGTCTTTGGCCGCCCAGCCCAGGACTGTGGATTGCCCCTCGGTGAAGTCGGGCGCGTTTTTATCGTTCAGCGTCTTGACGGCGATGTGGCTGCCGTTGGGCAGCGCAAAGTAATAGCGGATGAAGTCGCCCACGTAATGCCGGGCCAGGAACCGGGCGTCGACCTGGTTGTCCAGCTTCAGGCCGTTGGTCTGGATGATGAGTTTTTCCGGACGGATCGACACAATGCACTCGCTATCCGCCGTATCGCAGTTTCCGTTGCTTGCGCGGATGACCGAGCCGCCTTCCAGGGCGGCGGTTACGGTATTGTTTTCAATGGCCGGCGAGCGGGCGGGGATAAGGTTGTTTTCGCCGATGAAGTTGGCGACGAAGGCATTGGCGGGCCGTTCGTACAGTTCGTCGGGCGTGGCGTATTGCTGCACCACGCCCTCGTTGAACACGGCGATGCGGCTGGACATCGTGAGGGCTTCGACCTGGTCGTGCGTCACGTATATGACCGTGAATCCCAGTTGCTTGTGCAGCCGGGTGATCTCGAGCTGCATCTGCTCGCGCAGCTTTTTGTCCAGGGCGCCCAGCGGCTCGTCCATGAGCACCAGGGTGGGCTCGAAAATCAGCGCCCTGGCCAGCGCCACCCGCTGGCGCTGGCCGCCCGAGAGCTGCCCGGGGTAGCGGCTGCCGAATTGTTCCAATTCGATGAGCTTCAGGTAATGCGCGACGCGATCCTTGATTTGCGCGCCGAGCATGCTGCGCACCTTCAAGGGGTAGGACAGGTTCTCGGCCACTGTCATGTGCGGGAAGAGGGCATAGTTCTGGAAGACCATGCCGATATTGCGCTTGTGCGGCGCGGTTTTGGTAATGGGCAGGCCATTGACGGTGATGGCGCCGCTGGTGACGTTTTCGAACCCGGCCAGCATCATCAATACCGTGGTCTTGCCCGAGCCCGATGGCCCGAGTAATGTAACGAACTCCCCCTGCTTGATATGCAGATTGAAGTCTTTGACTACCAGCGTTTTTTGGTCGTAGGTTTTCCTGACGTTGGCGAACTTGAGAAATTCACCCTCGTTTGTCTCGGGCATCGGTTGTTCCGTATTGTCTTGGCGCAGCGGCGGGCCTGTAGAACCGCAAACTTAGCATGGAAGGATAACATTTGGAAACCTTCGCGTCGTTTGGGGTTAGCCCTTGGCCGGTACTTGTTTGCGGCTGCGCTCGGTGATACACTTTATCTTCTTTTTACTTTGGTTACGCTTTTCATGAAAACGGCTTTTGCGCGAACTTTGACGGCAGCCCACTAATTTGTCGGCCCGCGTGTGTTCGTTTCGTGCATTTCATGCTTTAAGCACCAGAAAATCCCAAAACGCGGCAGATGCCGCGTTTTTTTGTTTACGTAAGGTTATCTAATGGTTCAAGTTACCCTGCCCGATGGTTCGCAGCGCGATTTTCCAGGCCCTGTATCCATCAACGATGTGGCGTATTCCATCGGCACAGGGCTGGGGCGCGCGGCGCTGGCGGGCCGCGTGGGCTTCGGTGGGGCGGAGCCCCGGCTGGTCGATACCAGCTTCGTCATCGACCGCGACGCCTCGCTGGCCATCATTACCGCCAAAGACCCCGATGGGCTCGACCTGATCCGCCATTCCACGGCTCACTTGCTGGCCTACGCCGTGAAGTCCCTGTTTCCCGAGGCGCAGGTAACCATAGGGCCCGTCATCGACAACGGGTTCTACTACGACTTTTCCTACAAGCGTCCGTTCACGCCCGAAGACCTGGCCGCCATCGAAAAGAAAATGGCCGAACTGGCCAAGAAAGACGAAATCGTCACGCGCGAAGAATGGAAGCGCGACGATGCGGTCGAGTATTTCAATGGCATCGGCGAAAAATACAAGGCGGAAATCATCGCCTCCATTCCCGAGAACCAGACCATCAGCCTTTACCGCGAGGGCGATTTCGTCGACTTGTGCCGCGGCCCCCATGTGCCCTCAACCGGCAAGCTCAAGGTCTTCAAGCTGATGAAGGTGGCCGGCGCCTATTGGCGCGGCGACAGCAAGAACGAAATGCTGCAGCGCATTTACGGCACGGCCTGGGCCACCAAGGAAGAGCAGGCCGCCTATCTCACCATGCTCGAAGAGGCCGAGAAACGCGACCACCGCAAGCTGGGCCGCGACCTCGACCTGTTTCATTTCCAGGACGAGGCGCCCGGGCTCATTTTCTGGCATCCCAAGGGCTGGACGATCTGGCAGCAGGTCGAGCAGTACATGCGGGCGGTATATGTCGACAACGGCTACCAAGAGGTCAAGGCCCCGCAAATCCTCGACCTTTCCTTGTGGAAGAAAACCGGCCATTGGGACAACTACGCCGAGAACATGTTCACCACCGAGTCCGAGAACCGCGTCTACGGGCTCAAGCCCATGAACTGCCCAGGTCATGTGCAGATCTTCAACGCCGGCCTGCATTCGTACCGCGAGCTGCCCATACGCTACGGCGAATTCGGCCAATGCCACCGCAACGAGCCGTCCGGGTCGCTGCACGGCATGATGCGCGTGCGCGGCTTCACGCAGGACGACGGCCATATTTTCTGCACCGAAGACCAGTTGCAGGACGAGTGCTCGGCCTTTACCGCCTTGCTGCAAAAGGTCTATGCCGACTTCGGCTTTACCCATATTTTGTACAAGGTGGCGACCCGGCCCGACAAGCGCATCGGCGCAGACGAGGTCTGGGACAAGGCCGAGCAGGCCCTCATGGAAAGCCTCGACCGCACCGGCTGCGAGTACGAGGTGTCGCCCGGCGAGGGCGCCTTCTACGGTCCCAAGATCGAGTACACGCTCAAGGACGCCATCGGCCGCCATTGGCAGTGCGGCACCATCCAGGTCGACTTTTCCATGCCGGCCCGCCTGGGCGCCGAGTTCGTCGACGCCGCCGACCAGCGCCAGACGCCGGTCATGCTGCACCGGGCCATACTGGGTTCGTTCGAGCGCTTCATCGGCATGCTCATCGAAAACCACGCGGGCGCCATGCCGCCCTGGCTGTCGCCCCAGCATGCGGTCGTCTGTTGTATTTCAGAACATTTTGCCGATTATGCCGGCGAAATCGCCCAAACCCTTAAAAAACAAGGCTTCAGAGTAAGCGCTGATTTGCGTGGGGAAAAAATCACCCGTAAAATCAGAGAGCATAGTATGCAAAAAGTGCCGTACATTCTGGTGGTTGGCGAAAAAGAGCGCGAAGCCGGAACCGTGGCGGTGCGCAGTCGCGGGGTCGATCTTGGCAGCATGCCTTTGGCCGATTTCTCCGCGCGCTTGCAACATGAAATCGAGGTCCGCCTCGACGTCGGGCAAACCTGACCACCATTTTTATCAATTCTAGGAGTCTTAGACATCGCAACCGAAAAAGCTCATCGCATCAACGGTGAAATCCGTGTTCCCGAGGTGCGTCTCATAGGGGTCGACGGCGAGCAGCTGGGTGTTGTAAAAACATCGGAAGCCCTTAACTTATCAGAAGAACACGAAGTCGATCTGGTCGAAATAGCCCCGAACGCCGTTCCTCCCGTCTGTCGCCTCATGGACTACGGGAAGTTCAAATACCAAGAACAAAAACGCCAGGCGGAAGCCCGTTCCAAACAAAAAGTCATCCAGGTCAAGGAAGTCAAGTTCCGTCCCGGAACCGACGAGGGCGATTATCAGGTCAAGCTTCGGAATCTGCGCCGCTTCATCGAAGAGGGCGACAAGGCCAAAGTCACATTGCGATTCCGCGGCCGCGAAATGGCCCACCAGGAGCTCGGCATGCGCGTTCTCGAGCGTGTGCGCGACGACTTGCTGGAGCTTTGCCAGGTCGAGGCCATGCCCAAGCTCGAAGGGCGTCAAATGGTCATGGTGCTGGCGCCGCGTAAAAAGACTGCGGCCGGCAAGTCGGGCGAATCCGCCTCTTAATTGGTAGTGGCCAGCCCGTTGCGGCCCAGCAAGGCCGGGCGGGTTGTGCTTGCAGGTGTCCTATGCACGTATTGTTTGTTATTGATCCTTTACCTTCGTTAAAGGCCTACAAAGACTCTTCGGTAGCGATGATGCGGGCGCTGGCAAGCCGCGGCCATACGCTAAGCGTCGTCCTGCAGGGTGACTTGTTCATCGATCAGGGCCTGGTCAAGGCGGCGGCTACCTCCATCGAACTGCTGGAGGGCGCCGACCTGCACGGCCACGCCTGGTGGAAGGAAGCCGGCGAGCGCCGCGAGGTCGTGCTGTCCGCATTCGATGCGGTCGTCATGCGCAAGGACCCTCCCTTCGACATGGAATACGTGTATTCGACCCACCTGCTCGAATACGCCGAGGCGCAGGGCGCGCGCGTCTTCAACTCGGGCGCGGCCATACGGAACCATCCTGAAAAGCTCGCCATCACCGAGTTCGCGCAGTTCACATCACCTACCCTGGTGTCGCGCGACATGGCCCGGCTGCGGGCTTTCCATGCACAGCATGAAGATGTCATCGTCAAGCCGCTGGACGGCATGGGCGGCATGGGGATCTTCCGTCTGCAGAAGACCGAGCCCAATCTTGGCGCCATCCTGGAAACGCTGACCAACAACGGCACGCAAACCATCATGGCGCAGCGCTACATCCCCGACATCGTCAACGGCGACAAGCGCATCCTTCTCATTGGCGGCGAGCCCGTGCCGTACGCCCTGGCCCGCATTCCGCTGGCCGGCGAAACCCGCGGCAATCTTGCCGCCGGGGGCCGTGGCGTCGCCCGGCCGCTTTCGGAGCGCGACCTCGAAATCGCCCGCACCGTGGCGCCCAGGCTGGCGCAGCGCGGCCTGCTGCTGGTGGGGCTGGATGTCATCGGCGACTACGTGACCGAAATCAACGTCACCAGCCCGACCTGTTTCGTGGAAATCACCGAACAAACGGATTTCGACGTGGCGCAGCGCTTTGCCGAAGCCCTCGAGTGCGCGGTGGGTCTCTGAAATGGTGCACGTCGTCCTCGTCATGCACGCGCCGCTGGGCCAGGCGTTCGCCTCGTGCGCCGAGCACGTGCTGGGCGCGGCGCCTGCGCTGACGGTGTTCGACGTGGCGCCCGACGATCCCATCGACGAGCGTGTCGAGCAGCTTGCCGCGCTGCTTGCCAAGTCGCCGGACGGCGGGGTTCTGGTTTTGTGCGATATATTTGGAGCCACGCCGTTCAATATCGCGAACCGGGCCTTGAAAATGGCGCTTGAAAAAGGAGTGATCGGGCACCTGATCACAGGCACGAACTTGTGCATGGTATTGAAGGCCCTGACGGATCAGCAGCAGAATCCCGACGAGCTCAGCGAAAAAGTACGGCAAGGAGCGCTCAAGGGTATTGTGAATACCGATTGCACCTCCCTGTCTTGATTACTGAATAAAACAAAAGAAGCCTATGCCAACAGTAGATATCGTCATCAGCAACAAACTGGGTTTGCATGCGCGGGCAGCCGCCAAGCTCACCCAGTTGGCGAGCCGGTTCTCCAATTGCGAGATCTTCATCGCGCGCGGCGCGCAGCGGGTCAATGCCAAGAGCATCATGGGCGTCATGATGCTGGCCGCGGGCTTGGGCGTGACGGTCAAGGTCGATGCCAATGGCGCAGATGCCGAAACGGCGCTCGGCGAAATACAGGCCTTGTTCAGCAACAAGTTCGGCGAACAGGAGTAGGATAGCGTTGTCGTCGGCTCGAACTGCGCTATGAATCCGATTCCTCCTCATCCAGTTTCCCACACCTATGCTTTGAGTTCCATGCTTTGCATGCGCGGCCAGGGCGTCGTAAAAGGGTATGCCATAGGCCGCGCCGTCGTCATGGGCGCGGCGGCGCTGGAGGTAGCGCATTACCGCATTCAGCCCGAGGCGGTCGGTCAGGAGTGCCAAAGGCTGAAGGCCGCCTTGGCCGTGGCGCGCGACGAGCTGCAGGCCATGGTCAATAATCTGCCGGAAGACGCGCCCCGCGAAATGGGCGCCTTGCTGACGGTGCACAGCATGCTGCTGGACGACCCCATGCTGGCCCAGCAAACCTGCGACCTCATCACCGAACGCCATTACAACGCCGAATGGGCGCTGACCACGCAAGGCCAGACGCTCAGCGAGCAGTTCGCCGCCATGGACGACGCCTATCTGCGCGAACGCGGCGCGGACATCCGCCAGGTCATCGAGCGCGTGCTGCGCGTGCTGTCGGGCTCTACGGTTCTACTGCCGCAATTGAAGGAAGCCCCGGACGACGAATCCCTGATCGTGGTGGCTCGCGATATTTCTCCGGCCGACATGCTCAAGCTGCGCGGCGGACGTTTCGCCGCCTTTCTGACCGACCTGGGGGGGCCGACTTCCCATACGGCAATCGTGGCGCGCAGCATGAATGTGCCGGCCGTGGTCGGCATGGGCAATATCCGTTCGCTGGTGCGCGACGGCGACACTCTGGTGGTCGACGGCCTTACCGGCGCGGTGCTGGTCAATCCCTCCGAAACCGTCCTGAACGAGTACGCGCGCCGCCAGGCCGCCTATGCCGACGACCGGGCCGAGCTGAGCCTGCTGCGCGATGCCGAGGCTATTACGCTGGATGGCGTGCGCGTCAAGCTGGAAGCCAATATCGAGCTGCCCGAAGAGGCCGCCGCCGCCTTGGCTGCAGGCGCCGACGGAATTGGCCTGTTCCGCAGCGAGTTCCTGTTCATGGGGCGCAGTACCTTGCCCGACGAGGAAGAGCAATACCAGGCTTATGCCTCCGTCGTACGCGACATGGACGGGCGTCCCGTTACCATCCGCACCCTGGATATCGGCTCCGACAAAACCCTGGATGGCGAGGTTGCCGTTGCGGCGAACCCGGCCCTGGGGTTGCGGGCCATACGCTATTGCCTGGCGAATCCGGAAATCTTCGGTACGCAGTTGCGCGCTTTGCTGCGCGCATCGCAGCACGGGAAAATCCGCATCCTGATTCCCATGATCTCGCATATGCACGAAGTCCATGCGGTGCGGCAGGCCATTGCCTCGGCCTGTGCCGAGCTGGACGCGCGTGCGGTGCCTTATGCCCGGAACTACGAATTGGGCGCCATGGTCGAGATCCCGGCCATTGCCATCGCCATCGAACCTTTCGTCGAGAACCTCGACTTTCTATCCATCGGCACCAACGACCTCATTCAATATACGCTGGCCATCGACCGGGGCGACAACGACGTCGCCGAGCTGTACGATCCCATGCATCCGGCGGTGCTGCGCCTTATCGCCCACACCATCAACGCGGGCGAAAGGGCGGGCAAGCCCGTAGCCGTATGCGGCGAGATGGCCGGCGACGTCCGGGTAACGCGCATGCTGCTGGGGCTGGGCCTGAAAGAATTCTCCATGCATCCGCAGCAACTGCTCGACGTCAAAAAAGAAGTGCGCCAGGCGCACTCGAACGCGCTGCGGATAAAAGTGGCGTCGGCCCTGAACCGCGCCGAGCGCATCGACCTGGACGCATTGGCCGGTTGAAGAGATAGGTGCGCCCCCGCACTGCGCGGGCACTTGCCTGCTTGCTGCCCTCCCGGGAGGGACTCTTGTACCTTGGGGCGGTCCAGCGGTAAAAAACACCAAACGGCCCCGAAGGGCCGTTTTTCCAGCGGGGCCGCGGTGGCGGCGTCCGCGTTCATCTAGCGTTGGTAGGCCGATTCGCCGTGCGTGGTGACGTCCAGGCCCTCGCGCTCCTTGTCGTTGCCCACCCGCATGCCGCCGCACAGCTTGTCGGCGATGAAGTAGGCGGCAAAGGCAACGGCGCCCGACCAGACCAGCGTGATCAGCACGCCCTCGAACTGCACCCACAACTGATGGGGAATGAGGGCCAGGGAATCCAGGCCGGGCCCGCCCAGGGGCTTGGCGTTGAAGATGCCCGTCAACAGGGCGCCGACGATGCCGCCCACGCCGTGTATGCCGAATACGTCCAGCGCGTCATCCGCCCGCAGCCGCCTCTTCAGCCCATTGACGCCCCAGACGCAGACGGCGCTGGTGATGATGCCGATGATGAGCGCTCCGCCGGGGCCGACCAAGCCCGCCGCGGGCGTGATGCCGACCAGGCCAGCCACCGCGCCCGATACCGCTCCCAGCAGGGAGGGGTGGCCTTTGGCTTTCCATTCCACGATCACCCAGGCCAGAATCGCGCCGGCAGTGGCGATGAGCGTGTTGAAGAACGCCAGCGCCGCGGTTTCGTTGGCGCCCAGGGCGGACCCTGCGTTGAATCCGAACCAGCCCACCCACAGCAGCGAAGCGCCTATCATGGCCATCGGCAGGTTGTGGGGCGGCATGGACTCGCGGCGATAGCCCAGGCGCGGCCCGACGTAGTAGGCGCCGACCAGTCCGGCAATCCCCGCATTGATGTGCACGACAGTGCCGCCGGCAAAATCCAGCGCGCCTTTTTCGAACAGCCAGCCCCCCGGCGCCCATACCATGTGGGCAATGGGCAGGTACGAGAAGGTCACCCAGATCAAAGTGAACAGCATCACGGCCTGGAACTTGGCGCGTTCGGCGAAGCTGCCGACGACGAGGGCGCAGGTGATGCCCGCAAAGGTGGCCTGGAAGGAGGCGAATGCCAGTTCCGGTATGGTGCCCGACAACGCATATTTGCCGGCGCTCAAATCCGCCACGCCGCTCAGCAGCGCATGGGAAAAACCGCCGATGAAGTGCCCGCTGCCGGTGAAGGCCAGCGAGTAGCCGTAAATGAACCAGATCACGAGGGCCAGGGAAAAGGTCGCCGTGACCTGCATCAGGATCGACAATACGTTTTTGGCGCGAACCAGCCCGCCGTAAAAAAGGGCCAGGCCGGGCATGACCATGAGTAGTACCAGAAGGGTAGAAATACCCACCCAGGCGAAATCTGCTTTATCCATTCTTGTTGCTCCTAGAGGGCTGCGTCGCCGGCTTCGCCGGTACGGATGCGTATGGCCTGTTCAACCGTGGTGACGAAAATTTTTCCGTCGCCGATCTTGCCGGTGTGTGCCGAAGCGCACAGATGCTCCAGCGCCAGTTCCAGCATGTCGTCGGATACCACCATTTCCAGGCGCAGCTTGGGCAGGAAATCGACGGTGTATTCGGCGCCCCGATACAACTCGGTATGGCCTTTCTGGCGGCCGAAGCCTTTGACTTCGCTGACGGTCATGCCTTGTATGCCCACGTCGGCGAGGGCTTCGCGCACTTCGTCCAGCTTGAAGGGTTTGATGATGGCGGTGATGAGCTTCATGATTGCCTTTCCTCGTTTAGGTCTGTCAGTTCAGTAAAAGCAAGATTCATGCCAGCTATTTGGCAGGGCGGGAAGGGCGGAATGGCCGCAGATTGCGGGCGAAGTCCTTGGACGCCGCCGGCCGGCGGCCGCAGGCAAGCACAGATTTGGTGCATCGGCCCGGGTTCGCACCAAATTGATCCGCTTTAGGGCCTGTTTGCTAGGTGGAATTGCCTGGATTTCGTAGAGCCGACGTGCGCAAATGTGTAACTGAACTGTGCCTGAACGGGGTTTTTGTTTCGGGGTGTTTAGGGCCTTTCAGACGCCTGACGGCTTCAAGCCGCTAATCCGTAAGGGTTTTGAGTGAAAATCCAAACCTATTTTTTTTGAGTTTGTCATCAGGATTTACACTAGCCCCATTTCTTTGCGCGGCAGCGTGACTAGAATTGTAACTAAGCCAGTTGTAACACGCTCGCTGCTGAACCGTCAGTCGCACCGGGGTCAGTATTCATCAATCGCGACTTGGACTAGTGAGGAATTCTATGCAAAAACATACACGCACACATCTTGCCGTAATCGCCATGGCCGCCTCCCTGAGCTTGCTGGCCGCATGCTCCAAAGGAGACGACAAGCCGGCGACCGAACAGTCCGCACCCGCTCCCGGCACCGCGCCGGCTCCTGTTCCGGGCACGGCGCCCGCGCCCAGCAGCTCGTCCAGCTCCATGGATCAGGCCAAGGACTCCGCCAGCCAGGCTGCCGGCAACGCTTCCGATGCCGCAAAATCGACGGGCGACGCCATTGCCGACAAGGCCGGCGAGATCAAGGATGGTGCCGTGGATGCCGCAAACAGGGCCCGCGAAGCCGTGAAACGCGGCGCGGCCAGCGCCGACCAGGCCATCCAGGACAAGCTGGGTAACGGCAGCAGCACCTCCGACGGCGCGCCCGCGCCGACCAGCGGCTCGGATGCCGACTCCACGAAATAAGCGGCACCCTGAAAACATTGCCCCCGAACAGGCCGGATTCCGTCCGGCTTCTTCGGGGGCTGCGCATTATGAGGGGCAGTTTTTCATTACACTAGAGCTGTCGTCAATGAATAGGGTGCAAGCCATGGCCAACCGTGCAGACTGGTTCGAGGATTTTCAGAAAAACGTATCCGAGCTCATCGCCAAAAGTCCTGCCGCCGACATCGAGCGCAACGTCAAGGCAATGATGGCCCAAACGTTTTCCAGGCTCGATCTCATTACCCGAGAAGAGTTCGATACCCAGGCCGAACTGCTGGAGCGCGCGCTGGCGCGCATTGCCGTGCTGGAAGTCAAGGTGCGCGAGCTCGAAACCACCGTCAGCACCGGCGGCGCCGCGACAGAGTAGGGATTCAATACGCAGTATTACGCGGGCTAAATCCGTCTCGTAAGGCTTTTGCCGCCCCGGCTTCGGGCTCCATACTTGTAGGTGTCGCCGTATAGGTCATCAGCAAGGAGCAGCCATGTCGCTGGCGGTGTTGGCAAGCCGGGCCCTGTGCGGGCTGGACGGGCTGGCCGTCCGGGTCGAGGTTCATGTCGGCACGGGCTTGCCGGCGTTTCATCTGGTGGGTTTGCCCGACGCGGGGGTTCGCGAAAGCCGCGAGCGGGTGCGGTCGGCCGTGGCGAGCAGCGGCTTCGAGTTTCCGGCCGGACGCATTACTGCCAATCTCGCTCCCGCCGATATCCCCAAAGAATCCGGGCGCTTCGATCTGCCCATCGCGCTGGGCATATTGCTGGCGTCGGGCCAGATTGCGCTGCCCGAGGGCAAAGGCTCGCTTCCGATCAGTCAATACGTGTTTGCCGGCGAGCTGTCGCTTACCGGCGCGCTTGCCCAGGTAGGCGCGCCTTTGGCCATTGCCATGGCGGTGTACCGCGCGCGGCCCGATGCCTGTCTGGTGCTGCCGGCGGCATGCGCCAGGGTGGCGGCAAATGTCAAAGGCCTGAAGGTTCTTGCCGCCAATAGTCTGGCGGAGGTCGTGGCGCATCTTACTGGCGCGGCGCCCTTGCCGGTTGCCGAGCCTGCCCCCATCATGGCAAGCGCGCCTTCCGGTTTGTGCCTGTCCGACGTGCGCGGCCAGGCAGTGGCGCGCCGTGTCCTGGAAATCGCCGCGGCGGGCGGACACAGCCTGCTGATGTGCGGCCCGCCGGGGGCCGGCAAGAGCATGCTGGCGCATCGTCTGCCCGGTTTGCTGCCCGAGCTCACACCCGAACAGGCCCTGGATGTCGCCGCCTTGAACAATGCGGTCAATGCTGCGGCGCTTGTCAGCGCGACCCCGCCATTTCGCTCACCCCATCATTCCGCATCCATGCCTGCGCTGGTCGGAGGCGGTGCGCATCCAAGGCCCGGCGAGATCAGTCTGGCGCACCACGGCGTGCTGTTCCTGGACGAACTGCCCGAATTCGGGCGCCGTGTGCTGGAATCGTTGCGCGAACCGCTGGAAACCGGGATGGTGTCCATCGCCAGGGCGGCGCGCACCCAGACCTTTCCCGCGGCATTTCAGCTTATCGCCGCCATGAATCCCTGTCCCTGCGGCTGGCTGGGTCACGCCCGGGCGTATTGCCGGTGCACGCCTCAGCAAGTGGACAATTACCGCGCAAGGCTGTCCGGCCCCTTGCTCGACCGCATCGATTTGCAAATCGCCTTGCCCGCCGCCGATGCCGACTGGATGGATAGCCCGCCGGGCGAGCCGTCGGACAGCGTCCGGGCCCGGGTGGAGCAATGCCGCCGGCGCCAACTACACCGGCAAGGCAGCACCAATGCGGCGTTGAGCGTTGCCGGCCTCGAGCAATATTGCATTCTGGATGCCGGGGCAAAGGCCTTGCTCAAACAGGCCATGCGGCGCTGGAGCTGGTCGGCGCGAGTGGTGCACCGGGTGTTGCGGGTGGCCCAAACCCTGGCCGACCTGGCCGGATGCGAGCGCATCGGCCGCCCGCATATCGCCGAGGCCATTCAATATCGCCAGCCTTGGGGCTAACGT
Source organism: Eoetvoesiella sp. (assembly GCF_035555955.1). NCBI lineage: Bacteria > Pseudomonadati > Pseudomonadota > Betaproteobacteria > Burkholderiales > Alcaligenaceae > Eoetvoesiella > Eoetvoesiella sp. The sequence goes on from NZ_DATMGA010000066.1 coordinate 71,287, forward strand.
TTGCCGGGTTTCTTGCAAAGGTTCAAAATAACCAGGACGGGCGGGGCCGTGCGCCTTTGCCGGTTTTTGCCTGGTCTGATCGCGCCTTGGTGGCGCTGCCCGATGCCGTGGCTTTGCTGATTGCGCGATTCGAGCCTAATTGTCTGGAGGCGGGCATCATGAAAGGCTACCAAGTAACATTCTTCACCGTGCAGGATCGCCGTCACGGCCACAAGCAAATGAGCGACTGGCTGCTGGAGCTTGCAAAGTCCATGCAATTGCACGGCGCGACGCTGATCGGCGCGCAGACGGGAATCGGCGGCAGGCACCGGTTTCATTCCACGCATTTTTTCGAGCTTACCGATCAGCCGCTCGAAATCACCATGATCGTCTCCGAAGAAGAGTCCGTCAGGCTGTTCGAGCGGCTGAATGCAGAGCCGAACCTGGAGCTGTTCTACGCGAAGTCGCCCGTCGAGTTCGGAGTCATCGGGCGCGCAGAATCATAGCCGCTCAGCCGCGTGTTTCGTAGACTCCGAGTTTGCGATGCAGCGGAGATTCGTCGGCCAGGAAGAAGAAGGCCGGCTTGTCGACGGACCGGTTGCTCAGGGTGACCGTGCTGAACCCCGGCGCGCAGCAGGTGTCGGCTTCTTCCAGTGTGAACGTTTCGTCCTGGATGCGGGCTTCGGCAGCGCCTTCGATCAGGTGCATGACGACGGCGGGCGATCGCACAGGCAGCGGCAGCACCTGGCGGGGGCGCAGCATCAACGCGTAGAACCCAAGAATGTTTTGCGCATCGGCGCCGGTTTCGGGGTTGATGTAGGTAACCTGCACGAATTCCTGGTCGGGCTGGTCGGCGGCGATGGACTGCAGAGCTGCCTTGGTGTCGGCCCACGGATAGCGCATCATCGGGTAGGCTTTGTCGGATCGCTGGAACGCGGGGGTGGGAACGATGCCGCCGCTGCAGTATTGGCGTTCGCCGTTGCCCGGTTGTATGGCCTGAGGGTCGCGATCCACGTGGTAGGAAGCTTCCAGGTAATGCACAAGCGGCAGATCCAGCACGTCGAGCCAGACTACGGGTTTGTCGCCGTCGTGGCCATGCTCGTGCCAGGTTCCGGTGGGTGTCAGGATGAGGTCGCCGCGGCTCATGGGGCATTTTTCACCGTTGACGGTGGTGTAGGCGCCATCGCCTTCGACGATCATGCGCAAAGCGTTCGGTGTATGACGGTGGGCGGGCGCCCATTCGCCGGGCATCAGCAATTGCATGCCCAGGTACATGGCGCTGCTGGCCTGCATTTTTTCCAGGCCGTGGCCGGGGTTGGCCAGCACCAGCACGCGCCGCTCGGCCTTGTCGATGGGAGTCAATTCGCCGGCTTCAAGCAATAAGGGGCGCAGGGCCTTGTAGGCCCAATGGACGGGCCGGGTTTTTGGCTGGGGAATATTGGGTGGCAGCACTGAACGCAAGCTGGGCCAGAGGGGCACCAGATTTTGTTGCGTGAGCGCATCACGATATGCTACGGGTAGATCTTCAAGACGACCGAGTTCCAGCATGACAGACTCTCCTTTACGGAAAAGGTGCGATCGGGCAAAAAGGTGGCGAGTTCGTCATCTGTATTGCCGCCAAGCGCTAAAGAATGGGCGACTACCAAGACAGCCAGCGAGGGTTATCCCTCCTACGTAAGCATACATATAGTTTGTATGCTTATTATTAGTATACGTTTATTGATCCAAGAATGAATAAGGGAAAACCCTAGGATTTGTTATGAGTGAAGAATCGGCCTTTGAAGACATCAACAGCCTGCCGGGTTACTACATCCGGCATTTGCACCAGATTTCAGTGGCGATATTCCTGCAGGAAACCGAGAAGTTCGCCACTACCCCGGTCCAGTTCGCCGTGCTTCGCTTTGTGGTGGCCAACCCGGATATCGACCAGCGTTCGGTGGCCAAGGCGGCCGGCCTGGATGCCTCGACCACGACGGGGGTGATAGACAGGCTGGAGGCGCGCGGCCTGCTGAAACGGCATGCCGCCCCGAAAGATCGCCGGGTCAAGCACGTAAGCGCGACGCCCGAAGGGTGCAAATTGCTGAAAGACATGCATGCCGCGGTCCAGAGGGCGCAGCGGCTGATGCTGGAGCCTTTGCCGGAGTCCGAGCGCAAAGAATTCGTGCGCATGCTCAATGTGCTGGTGGTCGCCAACAACGAGCTGAGCCGGGCACCGAAGAAAAACAAAGAATAGCGTGCCGTCTGGTTAAGGCCTGTTGACAAGCCCTAGTCCGGATCCTGCGGAGTGGCGCCTTCGTGTTCGACGTGTGAATGCAGGAACTGCGCAAACGCCTGCGCCGCGGGCGACAAGGAGCGGTGGGCGGGCGTGAAGATGGAAATCTTGCGCGTGATGGTCGGGGCCGTCAGGGCGCAGGCATGCAGATCGAAGGCGGGCAGCGTGGGGTGGTTGTTCATGGGCAGGACGCTTATGCCGATGCCGGCCCTGACCAGGCTCAGCACCGTGGTCGCGAACGAGACTTCGTTGACGATGTTCAGGCTCAGGCCATGGGCGACCAGGGCCTTGTCGATCAGCTTGCGAATGGGGCTTTTGGCGGCCAGGGCGATAAAGGGCAGGCCGCACAATTCACTCCAGCTTACCGTCTTGCGCCGCGCCAATGGGTGGTCGCGCCGGCACAGGGCGATGAAGCGGTCGTCGAACAGATGTTCTTCGTGCAGGCCTTGTTCCAGTTCGTTCGAGGTGCCGATGCCGAAATCGACGCTGCCCGCGAGCACGGTGCTCATGATGTCTTCCTCGGCCACGTCGTGCAGCGTGAATTGCACCTCGGGGTGGATTTCCTTGAACAGCTTGAAGGTGGTCGACAGCAGGCCCGACGAAATCACGGTCGAGGCGACGATGCGCACGCGGCCGGTATGCAGCGAAGCCAGGTCGTGCATGTCCGAAACGGCGCTTTCCAGTGAGGCCAGTATGTTTTCGGCCTTGCGGTAAAAGCCCGTGCCGGCTTCCGTCAGGGCCACCATGCGCGTGTGGCGGTCGAACAATTTGACCTGGACTGCGCTTTCGAGCTCTTTTATCAAGGTGCTTAGCGCGGATTGCGTGACATGCATTTTCTGGGCGGCCAGGGTGAACTGGCCTGTCTGGGCGACGAAGATGAAGGCGCGCAATTGCCGCAGGGTGATGTCCATGGTTCCGCTCCGCTAATTAATCGAATTATATTATGAATTAATCTAAATTAATAATTTGTGTGATAAGTCGGCTTCCTATTAAATAGCGAAAAAGAGGGGCCCAGCGCTCGTGTCCGTTGCCGGAAGCATCGGCCGGAGCGGCGCACGGCCGCCGGATGGGCTTGAACATGCCGTGCAATGCCGGCATACGGAATTTGCCAGGAGGAAGACGATGAAGATGGAAAATCCGATGCGGGACTACAGCGCGCATCCGTTGTACAGAACGCTGCACCAGTTCTGGCATCCGGTTGCGTATTCCAGCGAGGTGGGCGAAAGCCCCATGCAGGTGGTGCTGCTCGACCAGGCAATCGCCCTGGTTCGGATAGACGGCAAGGTGGCGGCGCTGGCAGACCGATGTGCGCATCGCGGCGCTGCCTTGTCCAAGGGCGCCATTGTCGAGGGTAATTTCGAGTGCCCGTATCATGGGTGGCGCTACGATGTCCAGGGCCGCTGCACGAGGATCCCCGCCCGCAACGAGCTGGTCGATGTGATGAAGCCCGCCATCCAGGCTTTCCAGGTTTGTGAGTCGGCGGGCATGGTGTGGGTTTGCCTGGAGTCGGCGCCGAAATTCGGCGTGCCCGATTTCGCCGAATACGATGACCCGCAGTATCGGCTCATTCAGGGGCCTGTTTACGACTGGGAGACCAGCGCGCCGCGGCGGCTGGAGAATTTCGTCGATTTTTCCCATTTCGCTTTCGTGCACGATGGCAGCATCGGCAGCCGTTCGCGGCCCGAGGTCGATACCGTCGAGCCGTGGCGCGAGGAGGGCGTGCTGCGCTTCGAGCGGCCGCCCATCAAGGAGCCCAGTGTGGGCCAGAAGCGCAAGATGCTGGGCATCGAAGGCGACGAGTGGATAGCCGTGGCGAACTCCTACCGGGTGATGATGCCGCATACGGTCCACCTGCGCAGGACGTTCGAGAACGGCAAGCACTACGTGCTGATGATGGCCGCGTCGCCGGTCTCCGCCACGCGAACCCGCAGCTTTTGGTGGATAGCCCGCGATTTCGGCGTGGAGCCGGAAAACGACGCCATCCTGCTGGATTTCGAAAGAGTGGTGCTTGAACAGGACAAGCCGGTCATCGAGTCCCAGCAGCCCAAGCTGGCTCCCATGGTCGGCGAGGAGATCCGCCTGGAATTGCCCGTGGGCGGCGCCGATGCCGTGACGCTGGCCTACCGGCGCTGGTTCATCGAGCTCATTCGCGAGTACCAGGCGCGCAACCAGGACCAGGGCGCCCAGGCCGTGGCCAAAGTGGCATGAAGGGAGACGCGGCATGAATGGAAACATACAACGGCCCATGCAGCAAAAACGCATCAAGCTGGGCTGTGCGGGCCGGGGAGTGCAAAATTCGGCGCCCGGTAACCCGGTGTCGCTGCAGGAGCTGCCTGTCGATACCCAGTTTCGCATGGTCGTCGAGTCGGGTGTGTTCGACTTTTTCGACAGGCTGCCCCTGGCCGACAAGGTCGACGACTACATCAAGGCGGTCGAGAAATACGACTTTCCGGTCTGGGGCTCGGCATGGACCTACCGAATCGGCGACGAACCCCTGAAAGTGCTGGAGGGCCATCTTGCCAACTGCGCGGCGACGGGCGTGCGCTACCACAACATGATGGTGCTGACGCATCACGCCCGGGGCCATGTGGTGACGGACGAGGAACTGGTGGATCTGTACCTGCGCTCGTACGAGCTGGGCCAGAAATACGGCATACAAATCGGGTTCGAGGCCCACATCCTGATGTGGTCCGAAGATTTCCGCAGGGTCGCGCCTGTTGCCGAGAAGATCAGGAAGCGTGGAGTCCCCTTCAATTTCGTCATGGACTACAGCCACTGCATCTTCAAGATCGGCAATCCGGCCGAGCAGGACATCTCGGGCATACGCGAGGACGTCGCGGCGGGCAGGCTGGTGCTGGATCCTTTCGAGGACGGCAACCTGGTGGATGAGTGGCTGTCGATGAACATGCTTTGGTGGCAGCAGAACAGGCCGGCCGTGCCCAACGGACCGGTCAACATCTGGGCCAAGGGCGACGACGGCAAGCCGGGCCGAGGGGTGCAGTACCCGTTCGTCCGGCCCCGGCCGGGCGAGTGGTACGACGAATGGCATGCCTATCTGCTGGAGCCCACCAAGGAAGTCGTGCGCAAGACGCTGCGCTACCACCTTACGCATGAGGACAGCCCGCTGGAGCTGATGACGGTCGACTACATAAACCTGCCCGACTACGGCCTTGGCGTGCAGTACAACACGTTCGAAAGCAGCGTCGCCGTGGGCCGGTTCATACGCGAAACCTACAGCCAGATCGAAAAAGAACTAGGGCCTGTCAACCCATATTAAGGAGTCGCGAAGCCATCACCTGAAAACGCGGCGAGACCGCGCACCATCCGATTCCAGCCATAGAGCAAAACATATAACCGAGACATAAACGATTCTGCCGGCGCTTTTCGCAAGGCGCCGCCAGAGCGGTTCAAAAGGAGGTAGCCATGGGAGTGGAAGCTGCAATCCGCGGCGCAGGCCGCATCAACGCATCGCAAGAGGCGCCGCCGCAAACGGCGGCGCCGGTGGACGAGATACTGCCACCCAACAGACTGTTCTTTTTCGGCCTGCAGCATGTGCTGGTCATGTATGCCGGCGCCATTGCGGTGCCCATACTTATCGGCGGGGCGGCCAAGCTTTCCATGGAGGAAATCGGGCTGCTGATCAGCGCGGACCTGTTCGTCTGCGGCATCGCCTCCATCATCCAGTCGGCCGGCGTCTGGAAGTTCGGCATCAGGCTGCCGTTGATGATGGGCTGTACCTTTGCGGCGGTGCCGCCCATGATGGTCATGGCGGCGAACCCCGAAACCGGCCTGCTGGGCATGTTCGGGGCCATCATCGCCGCCGGCCTGGTCACCATCCTGCTCGCGCCGCTGGTGGGCCGCCTCATCAAGCTCTTCCCGCCGCTGGTCACCGGCACGGTCATCACCGTAACGGGCCTGAACCTTATTCCGGTCGGCGTGAACTGGGTGGCGGGCAGGGGGCCGGCGACGGGCGATCCAGTCAATCTGCTGATCACCTTCATCGTGCTGCTGTCCATCATCGCCATCTCGAAATACGCCAGCGGCTTTTTGCGCAATATCGCCGTGCTCATAGGCATCGCCATAGGCTTCGTCGTTGCGGCGCTGCTGGGCAAGGTCGACTTCTCGCGGGTCGGGCACGCCGGCTGGTTCGAACTGATCGCGCCTTTCCATTTCGGCATTCCGCATTTCGAGATAGGCCCCATCATCGCCTTGTCCATCATCATGATCGTCGTCATGGTGGAAACCACCGGCATGATGCTGGCGGTGGCCGAGATGGTCGGGAAAAAGGTCGGTTCCAAGGACATTACCCGGGGGTTGCGGGTCGATGGCCTGGGCACGTTGATCGGCGGCATCTTCAACACCTTCCCCTATGTCACGTATTCGCAGAATGTCGGCCTGGTCGGCGTGACCGGGGTCAAAAGCCGCTGGGTCTGCGTGGCGGCGGGGCTGATCATGATCGTTCTGGCGCTTTTTCCAAAGCTGTCCATCATGTTCGCCCTGATTCCGCAGTCGGTGCTGGGCGGAGCGGGCATCGTGATGTTCGGCATGGTCGTGGCCACGGGCATCAAGGTCCTGGCCGAAGTCGACTACAAAAAGGAAAGCAGCCGGCACAATCTGTTCATCCTGGCGGTGAGCGTCGTCATGGGCCTGATACCCATGGTGAATCCCGGCGTCTTCAGCCTGCTGCCCAAGTGGATGTCGCCGTTCACCCACAGCGGCATCGTTTTGGCGGCGGTGACGGCCTTGCTGCTTAATTTGTTTTTGAACGGCTACGACGGCAAGCTTTCGGACGACGCCCTGGCTGAAAAGGCGTGACCGAAGCCGCGAACGCCTGCCCCGGGGGAGGCGTTCGCGGGTTCCAGCCCCGGCATAATCCTGGTTTTTGGTTCGGGCCTTGGCAGGCACTGGACACCTTCATGAAAACCATCGTATAATCAAGGGCTTTTCCGGCTGTCTTGAAACTTAGAAGTACTTAAAGTGAAGTGCTTAAAGAGAAGAGCTTCAAGAGAAGTACTTCAAGCCAGCGGAAAACTTCAAGAAGCAATTGCCAGGTCGTGCAAGTATTTCCAGTGTGTATGGAAGTCACCTGCGGTTGCAGCAAATAGAGCTATATATGCCCAAGATGAAAACCAAGCGGGGCGCTGCCAAGCGCTTCCAGGTCCGTGGTAGCGGGTCGATCAAGCGGGGTCAGGCGTTCAAGCGCCATATCCTCACCAAGAAAACCACCAAGAACAAGCGCCATCTGCGCGGTTCGGCGGCCGTCCACAAATCGGACGTCGCTTCGGTCAAGGCCATGATGCCTTTTGCTTGATTAACGGAGAACCACCACCATGCCACGCGTAAAACGCGGCGTAACTGCCCGTGCCCGTCACAAAAAAGTTATCAAAGCTGCAAAAGGCTATCGCGGTCGCCGCGGTAATGTATTCCGCATCGCCAAACAGGCAGTCATGCGCGCCGGGCAATATGCCTACCGCGACCGCCGCAACAAGAAGCGCACTTTCCGCGCTTTGTGGATCACCCGCATCAACGCGGCCTGCCGCGAACTGGGCGTGACGTACAGCGTGTTCATCGCTGGCACGAAAAAAGCCTCGATCGAGCTCGATCGCAAAGTGCTGGCCGACATGGCCGTCAACGATAAAGCCGGCTTTGCGGCGATTGTTGCCCAAGCGCAAGCGGCTTTGGCTGCGTAATCGATACCTATCGATTGCGGTAACCGGGGCCGATGGCGGTTCCGGTTTGGTTTTGCTACGAACGGGGCTCTTGCGGGCCCCGTTTGCATTTGGAAAGCGGATAATCCATGACATCTCCGGTCGATGACCTGATACCTCAGGCAACAGAATTGTTTGCTCAAGCCACCGAAGCGGCCGCGCTTGAAAACGCCAAGGCGAAGTTCCTGGGCAAGCAGGGGGCCTTGACAGCCATGCTCAAGGGCCTGGCCCAGCTGGATCCAGAAACCAAGCGTGCCGAGGGCGCGCGCATCAATCAGGTCAAGCAGCAGATCGAAAGCCTGTTGAACAACCGGCGCGCCGAGCTGGCCCAGGCCGAGCTCGACAAGCGCCTGGCTTCCGAAACCATCGATGTCTCCCTGCCTGGAAGAGGCCGGCGCGCCGCCGGCATACACCCGGTGATCCAGACCTGGCAACGCGTCGAGGCCATTTTCCGCTCCATCGGGTTCGACGTGGCCGACGGCCCCGAAATCGAAAACGACTGGACCAATTTCACGGCCCTGAACAACCCTGAAAACCATCCTGCGCGTTCCATGCAGGACACCTTCTACGTCGACATGCAGGATGCGCAGGGCCTGCCGCTGCTGCTGCGCACGCACACCAGCCCCATGCAGGTGCGTTACGCGCGCATGAACAAGCCGCCCATCAAGGTCATCGCCCCGGGGCGCACCTACCGCGTCGACAGCGATGCCACGCATTCGCCCATGTTCCATCAGGTGGAAGGACTGTGGATCGCCGAAGACATTTCCTTCGCCGATCTCAAGGGCGTCTACAGCGATTTCCTCAAGGCCTTCTTCGAAACCGATGATCTGTCGGTGCGTTTTCGCCCGTCGTTTTTCCCCTTTACCGAGCCCTCGGCCGAAATCGACATGATGTTCACGTCGGGCCCGAACCAGGGACGCTGGCTGGAAATCTCGGGTTCCGGACAGGTGCACCCGCAAGTGGTGCGCAATTACGGCCTCGACCCCGAGCGCTACATCGGGTTTGCGTTCGGCTCCGGCCTCGAGCGCCTGACCATGCTGCGCTATGGCGTCAACGACCTGCGCCAGTTCTTCGAGGGCGACTTGCGCTTTCTGCGCCAGTTCAATCGCTAGGGCCTGGCAACAGGCTCTAATCCATTCATCCGCGCCTTGCCGTCAAACGGATCCGACCTACCATGCAATTTCCAGAATCCTGGCTACGTACCTTTGCTAATCCCGCCATCGACACCGACGAGCTGTCGCATCGCCTGACCATGGCTGGCCTGGAAGTCGAGGAGGCCGTGCCGGCCGCCCCGCCTTTCAGCGGCGTCGTGGTCGCCCATATCGTCGAAATCGCGCCTCACCCCAATGCGGACAAGCTGCGGGTGTGCCAGGTGGACGACGGATCTGGGGCCTTGCTGCAGATCGTCTGCGGCGCGCCCAATGCCGCGGCCGGCCTGAAGGTTCCTTTGGCGCGCATCGGCGCCAGGCTGCCCGGCGACATGAAGATCGGCAAGGCCAAGATGCGGGGCGTCGAGTCCTTCGGCATGCTGTGTTCGGCGCGCGAGCTGGGCCTTTCCCAGGATCATGCCGGCCTGCTCGAGCTGGATGCCCAGGCCGAAGCCGGACAATCGCTGCGTGATGCCCTGGACCTGGACGATACGGTGTTTACGCTCAAGCTCACGCCCAACCGCGCCGATTGCCTTTCCATTCTGGGCGTGGCGCGTGAGGTGGCGGCCCTTACTGGCGCGCCGCTTACCCTGCCGTCCTTCGAGCCCGTGCCGGTCGCCCTGGATGACCGCCTGGCCGTCGAGGTGCAGGCCCCCGATTTATGCGGCCGTTTCGCCGGGCGGGTGATACGCGGCGTCAATGCGCGCGCGGCCACGCCTTCCTGGATGAAATCGCGCCTGGAAAGGGCGGGGCAGCGCTCCATCTCGGCCCTGGTCGACATTTCCAACTATGTCATGCTGGAACTGGGGCGCCCCACCCATGTGTTCGACCTGAATCGCATCAATGGCGGCCTGACCGTGCGCTGGGCCCGCGAAGGCGAGACCCTGGAATTGCTCAACGGCCAGACCGTGACGCTGGCGCCGGACGTCGGCGTCGTGGCGGCGGGCGCCGAGCCTGAAAGCATGGCGGGCATCATGGGCGGGGAGGCCAGCGCCGTCACCCTGGATACGACGGACATATATCTCGAGGCGGCGTTCTGGTGGCCCGAGGCCATCATGGGCCGGACCCGGCGCTATAAATTCAGCACCGAGGCCAGCCACCGCTTCGAGCGCGGCGTGGACTTCGGCTCGATTCCCGAGCACCTCGAGCGCATGACCCGGCTCATCATCGACATTTGCGGCGGCCAGGCCGGCCCGGTCGACGACCAGGTCGTCAACCTGCCCGAGCGCGCCCCGGTGGCCATGCGGCTGCAGCGCTGCCACCGCATCCTGGGCGTGCTGGTGGAGCAGGCCGAGGTCGAGCGCATCTTCACCAGCCTGAATCTTCCCTTTACCGTGCAGGACGGGGTGTTCAGCGTTACGCCGCCTTCCTACCGCTTCGACATCTTCATCGAAGAAGACCTCATCGAGGAAGTGGCGCGCGTCTACGGCTTCGAGCGCATTCCCGACCTGCCGCCGCTTGCCAGGGCGCAAATGCGGCTCGAGCCCGAGACGCTGCGCGGGCCTCATGCCTTGCGCGCCATCATGGCCGGCCTCGATTACCAGGAAGTCATCAACTTTTCCTTCGTCGAAGAGGCATGGGAAAAAGACTACGCCGGCAACGACGACCCCATCCGTTTGCTCAATCCCATTGCCAGCCAGTTGGCGGTCATGCGCTCCAGCCTGATCGGCGGCCTGCTGGCCAATGTCCGGTACAACGCCAATCACAAGCAAAGCCGGGTGCGGGTTTTCGAGCTGGGGCGCGTGTTTGCGCGCGACGCCAAAGTAGCCGACTCCGATCTGGCCGTTGCCGGGGTCAGCCAGCCGCAGCGTCTTGCCGGCATGGCCTGGGGCCCGGCACTGGAAGAGCAGTGGGGCGCGCCGACGCGCCACGTCGATTTTTACGATGTAAAGATGGATGTCGAAACGTTGCTGGGCGCGCAGGCCGGGCGCCTGCTGTGCAAGCCCGATGCCCATCCGGCACTGCATCCTGGCCGCAGCGCGCGCCTGGTCCTGGATGGCCGGGATATCGGTTGGCTTGGCGAGCTGCATCCGCGCTGGGTTCAGCAAGCCGAGCTGGCCCATGCGCCGGTGGTGTTCGAAGTCGACGTCGCCGCCATTTCCACGGCGGCTTTGCCGCAGCCGGCCGAGCTGTCTCGCCAGCCGGTCGTGGCGCGCGACCTGGCGGTCTGGGCGGATGTTAAAGTTTCGTATCAGGATTTGTTGGACACCCTTGCCCAAACCGTGGCGTCTAATGCTACTCTTAGCGTTGTCAAGGATATCCGGCTGTTCGATGTCTGGCGGGACAAGTCCGAAAATGCCGCGGCTGAAAAAAGCATGGCTTTCCATTTCTGGCTGCAGGATCCCGAAGTCACGCTGGATGACGCCCGTGTCGAACAATGCATGAACCTGCTATTAGAAGCGCTGGTCAGCGCTCATGGGGTGCGCTTGCGCGCATAAGGAGTTAAAGCAATGAATTCAGATCCACGTACCCTGACCAAGGCCGAGCTGGCCGAGCTGCTGTTCGACCGCGTCGGCCTGAACAAGCGCGAAGCCAAAGACATCGTCGATACCTTTTTCGAGGAAATCCGCGATTCGCTGGCGCGCGGCGTCGAAGTCAAGCTGTCGGGCTTCGGCAATTTCCAGGTGCGCGACAAGCCGCCCCGTCCCGGGCGCAACCCCAAAACCGGCGAGGTCATCCCCATCGAAGCGCGCCGGGTCGTCACGTTCCATGCAAGCCAGAAGCTCAAGGGCGTGGTCGAGCCTCCGGCCCAGGCCGGCGCCACCCCGGCGGAATAAATCACCTCTGGCGGGCGGGCCTCATGCGGCGCGCCCTTCGTCCCGTTTCCGAATCGTTTTTCAATCGGTATAGATAGAATCCGCACATGAGCCAGTCCGATACCCCTGTTGTTTTGCCGCCCATTCCGGCCAAGCGCTACTTCACCATTGGCGAAGTCAGCGATCTGTGCTGCGTCAAGCCTCATGTGCTGCGTTACTGGGAGCAGGAATTCACGCAGCTCAAGCCGGTCAAGCGCCGGGGCAACCGCCGCTATTACCAGCACCACGAAGTGCTGCTCATACGCCGCATACGCGATCTTCTGTACGAGCAGGGCTTTACCATCAGCGGCGCGCGCAATCGCCTGGGCGATACGCGCGAGGCGCCGCCGCACGACCAGGACGCCGCCGTGCGCCTCAGCGGACAGGAATTCCAGGTCTTGCGGGCCGATCTTATTGCGGCGCGCGAGGCGCTGGCCCAGGCCCTGGGCGAAAGCGGAGCCCAATGACCAAAGGCCGACAGCCGGCCATAGGCCGTGTCGGCGCCAGCAATTCATGCAACGGCAGCCCTATGATGCATAGGGCTGCCGTTGGTTTTTGAAACCCGCTTTTGCGCCGCGCGGTTCAGCTCAGGGCGACAAGGCGGCCGATGAACAGAATCGGGCCTTTGGGCTCGTGTGGCGCGGCGGCGCCGCGCGGCTCCAGGGTTATTTCGAAAATCTGCCCGGTGGCTATGGTGCCGGCGGCTTGCGCCGGCAGGACCAGCGGTGCATTGGGGCTCAGTTCGGCCAACAGCCTGGGGGTTTCCGTGTCGCCGTGCACCCATAGATATACGGCGGCGTCCTGGGCGATTTCTATCCTGACCTTAGGTGTAAGCACCAGATCGCCCGAAGCATCGAAGGTCACGATCCAGCCCGGCGTGGACGTTTGGCCCGGAGCCTGCAAAATGGCGGCGCGGGTTGGCGTGGCCACGCTTGCCTGCGGGGCGGCCGGCTTGGCGGTATCGCCGGCTGTGACCGCGGGCGTGGTTTGCCCGGCGGACGCATCTTGCGCTTTGGGTTGCAGGGCTGCGGCAACCAGTCCAAGCGCCAGCACCAGCGTTGCGCCGCGCCACAGCCAAAGGCTGGACCAGAAGCCGCGCCTGGATTCAGCCTGGCCTGCCCGGCGTTCGGAAGCCTGTGCCGTTCGCGGCTTGCTGGGCGGCAGGCCGGACTTTGCCGGCTGCCGCGCCGAGGCTTGCGGCGCCTGTGTCTTTGTCGCCTCTGGCGTCGAAGCGGCTGGCATGGCGCTGGGGCGCAGCGGGACGGTGGTGTCGTGACCCAGCGCGGTTTGTATTTGCAGCAGCAGCTCGGGCGATGGCGTCTCGGGGGGAAGTTCGTCCGCCAGGGCCAGGAAACGATCTTCCCAGGCCAGGGCGCTGACCACGGCGTCGTAGTCGGCGCCGAGCAGGGCGTGGGCCTGGGCGGTTTCCTGCAGGTTCAGCAGGCCAAGAGCATATTCGGCGGTAAGAAGGGATGGTGCGGTATTCCTGCTCATGCCTGCTCCGCGTCCAGAATGGCCGCCAGAGCGGTGTGGGCGTGGGATTTGACCTGTTCTTGCGGCATGTGCAGCAGCGCGCCGATTTGCTCGTAGTTCAGGCCGCCGTAGTAGGCCATGAGGATGGGCAGGCGCTGGGCCTGTTCAAGCTTGTTCAAGGTGCGCGCCAGCGGCGCGGAATCGGCGGTATTGGACAGTACCGGCAGCCTGGCCTGCCAGCCGGCCTTGGCGGCGGGCACGATGCGTCCGGACTGGCGCAAACGGTTCATGGCGCGATAGCGCATAATGCTGTAAATCCAAGCGCGTGCTGTGCCGGCTTGCGGGTCGTAGCTGGCCGCGTTTTTCCAGATCAGCACGAAGGTATCGCGCACCACCGCCTCGGCGGCGCTGCCGTCGGCCAGCATTCGGGTCGCCAGGGCCAGCATTTGCGGTGTTTCCCGATGGTACAGGTCGCGCAGCGCGGCCTGGCTGCCTCGGGCACAGGCGGCTAGCGCGGCTTCGTAATCGAAGTTTTGGGCAAGCATCGAATCTCCATTTTTCTTGGGGGAGCGCGCTTATTGTATTAGGTACTCCATGAACGCCGGCTTTAACAGGGCCATTTTTTTTCACCATTCGAACGCATGAAATTCCGCCACACCGGCCCAGCGCCGAAAAACCGCAACGATATCCAGACCCTCAAGTCGCTTCTGCCCTATGTCTGGCAGTTCAAGGAGCGTGTGCTGCTGGCCCTGGGCTGCCTCGTTGCGGCCAAGGTCGCCAGCGTCTGGCTGCCGTTGTTTCTCAAGCAGATCGTCGATCAGCTCAGCCTGCAGGAAACGCTGCTGGTATTGCCGGTGGCCGCCTTGCTGGGCTATGGGCTTGCACGCTTGTCCAGCAGCGTGTTCGGCGAACTGCGCGACGCCTTGTTCGCGCGCGTGACCCAGGGCTCCATCCGGCGCATTGCCACGAGTCTTTTCCAGCATTTGTTCGCCTTGTCGATGAGCTTTCACCTGAAGCGGCAAACGGGCGGCCTGAGCCGCGATATCGAGCGTGGCACCAAGGGTATCGGCTTTCTGCTCAATTTCATGGTGTTCAACATCTTGCCGACCTTGCTCGAGATCGGGATGGTGGCGGCGGTGCTGCTGTGGCGCTACGACTATCTGTTCGCCGTCGTGACGCTGGGCACCATACTTTGCTATGTGCTGTTTACCCTGCTGGTCACCGAGAAGCGCATGGTATACCGGCGCAGCATGAACGACCTCGACAGCAAGGCCAACAGCAAGGCCATCGATGCCTTGCTGAACTACGAGACGGTCAAGTATTTCGGCAACGAGAAATACGAGATAGACCGCTACGACGGGAATCTGAAGCGCTGGGTGGATTCCGCGGTCAAGAACCAGGTTTCGCTGAATCTGCTCAATATCGGGCAGGGCGCCATCATCACGCTGGGCGTCACGGCCTTGCTATGGCTGTCGGCCGCGGGAGTGGTCGCGCACACCATGACGGTCGGCGACGTCGTGCTGGTGTCGGCTTATCTTACCCAGCTTTATGCGCCCCTGAATTTCCTGGGTTTCGTCTATCGGGAAATCAAGCACGCGCTGGCCGACATGGAGCGCATGTTCGGCCTGCTGCAGGAAAGCCAGGAGGTCGCCGACAAGCCCGGCGCTCCGGAGTTGCAGGCCGACCAGGCCGAGATCCGCTTCGAACACGTCGAGTTCGGCTACGAAGCCAACCGGCAGATACTGTTCGACGTAAGCTTTACGATACCGGCTGGCCGGACCCTGGCGGTGGTGGGGGCCTCGGGGGCCGGCAAATCCACATTGTCGCGCTTGCTGTTCCGCTTCTACGACGCCGACAAGGGCGCCATACTCATCAATGGCACCGACGTGCGCGACGTCACCCAGGAAAGCCTGCGCCGGCATATCGGCATCGTCCCGCAGGACACCGTGCTTTTCAACGACAGTATTCTGTAC
This sequence comes from Eoetvoesiella sp., assembly GCF_035555955.1. Lineage (NCBI taxonomy): Bacteria > Pseudomonadati > Pseudomonadota > Betaproteobacteria > Burkholderiales > Alcaligenaceae > Eoetvoesiella > Eoetvoesiella sp. The sequence continues at coordinate 86,635 of NZ_DATMGA010000066.1, forward strand.
AATATCGCCTACGGAAATCCAGCGGCTTCGCAGGCGGACATCGTGCAGGCCGCCAAAGCCGCCCGCATCCATGACTTTGTCATGAGCCTGCCCGCCGGCTACGAGACGCCGGTCGGCGAGCGAGGCCTGAAGCTCTCGGGCGGCGAAAAGCAGCGCGTGGCCATCGCCCGCACGCTGCTCAAGAACCCGCCCATACTGATTTTCGACGAGGCTACCAGCGCGCTGGACACCCGCACCGAGCGGGCAATCCAGGACGAACTGACGCAGATCGCGCGCAACCGCACGACGCTGATCATCGCGCACCGGCTATCGACCATCATCGATGCCGACGAGATCCTGGTGCTGGATCGCGGCCGCGTGGTGGAGCAGGGCTCGCACCGCGAGCTGCTGCTATTGGGCGGGCGCTACGCCCAGATGTGGATGATGCAGCAGGCCGGCCAGGACGAAGCCGAATAGGGCGGGCTTCCCGAAGCGCCATTTGACACATACAGGACTAAAACGGTACTATATACCCGACTCGCCGAATACCTGAAACTCCTGGTTCGGCGACCTCCGATTCTGCATTCAATACTTACCGGTTACAAAATCCGCCATGTTGCGCGTCAGCAAAATCATCGACTACGGCACGCTGGTTCTTACCCATATGGCCAGCCATCCGCAGCGCTATTTCAGCGCGTCCGATCTGGCCGGGGTACTGGGAATCGGCCAGCCTACCGCCAGCAAGGTGCTCAAGGCCCTGGGGCGCCACGACCTCGTGCACAGCATGCGCGGCGCGCGCGGCGGTTATGCGCTTAGCCGGCCCGCAACGCAAATCACCATTGCCCAAGTCGTCGACGCCCTGGACGAGCAGCCTTTCGGGCTGACCGAGTGCAGCGCCACGCCCGGCGTTTGCGGCTACGAGTCCGATTGCCGAATCCGCTCCAACTGGCTGCGCATCAACAATATAGTACGACGCACACTCGAAGACATAAGCATCGCCGACATGGCGCAGTCTGCACACACGCATTTTGAACTAGAGGTTTTATCGCATGAAAACAGCGACCGAAAAGATCGACTCGTTCCTTGACCGGGAGTACGAGGCCGGTTTCGTCACCGAAGTCGAGTCCGACACCATACCGAAAGGCCTGTCGGAAGACACCATCCGGCTGTTGTCGGCCAAGAAGGGCGAGCCCGAATTCATGCTCGAGTGGCGGCTGTCGGCGTATCGGCAATGGCTGACCATGACGCCGCCCGAATGGGCCAAGGTGGGGTTCCCGCCCGTCGATTTCCAGGACATCAGCTACTACTCGGCCCCCAAGTCCAAGAAGGACGGCCCCAAGTCGCTGGACGAAGTCGACCCCGAATTGCTGCGCACCTACGAAAAGCTGGGTGTGCCGCTGCACGAGCGCGCTCGTCTGGCCGGCGTGGCGGTCGACGCCGTGTTCGACTCGGTCTCGGTGGCCACCACGTTCCGCAAGCAACTGGCCGATGTCGGTGTGATCTTCTGTTCGTTCTCGGAAGCCGTCAAGGAATACCCCGAACTGGTTCGCAAATACCTGGGTTCGGTCGTGCCGCAGGGCGACAACTTCTATGCGGCGCTCAACTCGGCGGTGTTTTCGGACGGCTCCTTCGTCTATATTCCCAAGGGCGTGCGATGTCCCATGGAGCTGTCCACGTATTTCCGCATCAATGCGCAAGATACCGGGCAGTTCGAACGCACGCTCATCATTGCCGACGAAGGCGCCAGCGTCAGCTACCTGGAAGGCTGTACGGCGCCCATGCGCGACGAAAACCAACTGCATGCGGCGGTGGTCGAACTGGTTGCCATGGACGACGCCAAAATCAAGTACTCCACCGTGCAAAACTGGTATCCCGGCGACAAGGACGGCAAGGGCGGCATCTATAACTTCGTGACCAAGCGCGGCGACTGCCGCGGCCCGCGTTCGCGCATTTCCTGGACCCAGGTTGAAACCGGCTCCGCCATCACCTGGAAATACCCCAGCGTCATCCTGCGCGGCGACGACTCGGTGGGCGAGTTCTATTCCGTGGCGCTCAGCAATCACCGCCAGCAGGCCGATACCGGCACCAAGATGATCCACATGGGGCGCAACACCAGCAGCACCATCATCTCGAAGGGCATTTCGGCGGGGCACGGCAGCAATACTTTCCGCGGCCTGGTGCGCATGACGCCCAAGGCCGAGAATGCGCGCAACTACACGCAGTGCGACTCCCTGCTCATCGGCAAGAAGTGCGCCGCCCATACGTTTCCCACCATCGAGGTGCAGAACCCGACCGGCCAGGTCGAGCACGAGGCCACCACGTCCCGCATCGGCGAAGATCAGTTGTTCTATGCCATGCAGCGCGGCCTGTCGGCCGAAGACGCGGTGTCCATGATCGTCAATGGTTTCTGCAAAGAAGTTTTCAAAGAATTGCCCATGGAGTTTGCGGTCGAAGCACAGAATCTGCTCGGCGTGAGCCTCGAAGGCAGCGTAGGTTAATAAAGAGGTTATTCATGCTTGAAATTCGCGATTTACACGCTTCCATCAATAACAAACCCATTCTGCGCGGCCTGACCCTGTCGATCAAGCCGGGCGAAGTCCATGCCATCATGGGCCCCAACGGCGCCGGCAAAAGCACTTTGTCGCAGGTGCTGGCCGGCCGCGACAACTACCACGTTGAAAGCGGATCCGTCACCTGGCAAGGGCAGGATCTGCTGGCCATGTCGGTCGAAGAGCGCGCTCGTTCGGGCCTGTTCCTGGCGTTCCAGTATCCCATTGAAATCCCGGGCGTTTCCAACGCCTATTTCCTCAAGGCCGCGGTCAACGCAGTGCGCCGCCACCAGGGGCTGTCCGAGCTGGACGCCATGGATTTCCTGACCCGCGTAAAAAGCGAAATGAAAGCGGTGGGCATGAAGGAAGAGTTCCTGTACCGTTCGGTCAACGAGGGGTTTTCGGGCGGCGAGAAAAAGCGCAACGAAGTCCTGCAAATGGCATTGCTGGAACCCAGACTGGCCATCCTGGACGAAACCGACTCCGGCCTGGACATCGACGCCCTGCGCGTCGTGGCCGACGGCGTGAACCGCCTGCGCTCGCCAGAACGCTCCCTCATCGTCATTACGCACTATCAGCGCCTGCTGGACTACATCGTGCCCGATTACGTGCACGTGCTTTCGGGCGGCCGCATCGTCCGTTCGGGTGGTAGCGAGCTGGCGCTCGAACTCGAAGAAAAGGGCTATGGCTGGCTGGGCGAGGGCGCCAAGCCGGGCAAGGGGGCTGTCGCATGAGCGCCCTGGAATCTTTCTCCGCCGGCTTCAAGGCGGGTTCGGGCGCTTTGGCCGGTGCCGATGCGCCTTGGCTGGCCGCCTTGCGGCAACGGGCTTTCGACCGCTTCCAACAAGAAGGCTGGCCTGTCGCCAAACAGGAAAGCTGGCATCACACTTCCCTGGCCGTGCTGGATCAACAAGACTTTGCGCTGCGAGGCGAGGCTCGTGTGGCTGCCGAGAAAATCCAGGCGCTGCGCGACGGCGAGGCCGGGCACTGGCTGGTGTTCGTCGACGGCCGCTACACGCCGCAATTGTCCGATGTGGGTGCTTTGCCCGCAGGCGTGCAAATCCAGGCGGTATCCCAGGTGCTGCGCGACCATCCAGAGCGGCTTGAAGCGTATTTCGGCAGCGAAGCCGACGGCGCCAGCACGGCGGCGCTCAATCTGGCCCTGGCCGACGACGGAATCTGCATTCGCGTGGCGCGCGGCGAACAGGTCGAGCTGCCCATCCATGCAGTATTCGTTTCCGCTTCCAGGCAGGCCGCCAGCTTTTCGCGCAACATCGTCGTGCTGGAAGGCGGCGCGCAGGCCACGCTGATCGAGCACTACGTGGGCGACGGCGCAGGGGTTTCGCTTAGCAGCACCGTCCTGCGGGCGGTGCTGGCCGCCGATGCTCGCCTGGTTCACCTCAAGCTGCAGCAGGAAGACGAGCAGGCCTTCCATCTGGGCGAAAGCGATATTGCGCAGGAACAAGGTTCGAATTACGTGTCGCATTCCATGTCGTTCGGCGCCCGCCTGGCCCGCAACGATATCGTCACGCACTTCAATGGCGAGCATTGCGAGACGCTGCTCAACGGCCTTTATTACGTCGATGGCAAGCGCCACGTCGATCACCATACCTGGATCGACCATGCCAGGCCCTACGGCGTCAGCCGCGAGTACTACCGGGGCATTCTGGCCGATACCGCCCGCGGCGTGTTTGCCGGGCGCATCCTGGTGGCGCCGGGCTCCGACGGCACCGATGCCGTCCAGCGTTCCGACAGCCTGCTGCTGTCGCGCATGGCCCGCGCCGACGCGCGCCCCGAGCTCGAAATCTACGCCGACGACGTCAAGTGCGCGCATGGCGCCACCGTTGGGCAGATCGACGAAACCAGCTTGTTCTACCTGCGTTCGCGCGGTCTCGATGCCGAGCATGCGCGCAGCATTCTCATTTATGCCTTTGCGGCCCAGGCCATCGAGCGCATCGCCGACGAATCGCTGCGCCGCCGGGTGACGCGTGCGGTCAGGGGCTTGCTGCCCGGCAAAGAACTCCTGGGAGGCATGGCATGAACGCACCCGCCGTTTCGTTCTCCGAATCACTCGATCTGGGCCGTATCGCAGATTTTCCCATTCTGTCCAATCCCATCCGCGGCAAGCGCCTGGTGTATCTGGACAATGGCGCCACCACCCAGAAGCCGCAGTCCGTCATCGACTCCGACAGCAGCTTTTACCTGAATTCCAATGCCAACATCCATCGCGGCGTGCACTGGCTGTCGCAGCATGCCACCGACCTGTACGAGCAGGGCCGCGACCTGGTGCGCCGCCTGCTCAATGCCGCCGACAGCAATGAAATCGTGTTCACGCGGGGCACGACCGAGGCCATCAATCTGGTGGCGTACAGCTGGGGCCGCGCCAGGCTGCGCGCCGGCGACCACGTCGTCGTCAGTGCGCTGGAGCATCACTCCAACATCGTTCCCTGGCAATTGGTGTGCGAGCAAACCGGCGCCGAGCTCAAGGTCATCCCCATCAACGATGCGGGCGAACTCGATATGGCGGCCTATCGGCAGTTGCTTGGGCCGCAGGTGCGCATGGTGGCGGTAACCCATATTTCCAACGCCCTGGGCACGGTCAATCCGGTTGCCGAGATCACCCGGCTGGCGCACGAGGCGGGCGCCCTGGTGCTGGTGGACGGTGCGCAGGCCGTCGCGCACCAGGTGGTCGACGTGCAGCAGATTGGTTGCGACTTCTATGCGTTTTCGGGCCACAAGCTGTACGGCCCCACAGGCATAGGCGCGTTGTACGGGCGCCACGAGCTGCTGCAGTCCATGCCGCCGTGGCAGGGCGGCGGCGACATGATACGCACGGTCAGCTTCGAGCGCAGCACCTATGCGGACGTGCCGCAGCGCTTCGAGGCGGGCACGCCCAATATCGCCGGAACCATCGGTCTGGGCGCGGCAATTCAATACGTGCTCGATATCGGACTGGACACCATTGCGGCGCATGAGCATGCCTTGCTCGATTACGGCACCGCCGCCTTGCAGGGCGTACCGGGCCTGAAGATCATAGGCAATGCCGCCGACAAGGCGGGCATTCTGTCGTTCGTCATCGAAGGCATTCATCCCCACGACCTGGGCACCATCCTGGACATGGACGGGGTGGCGATACGCGCCGGCCATCATTGCGCCATGCCGGTCATGACCCGTTTCGGCATTCCCGGCACGGCAAGGGCTTCGCTTGCCCTTTACAATACCCGCGATGATATCGACGCGCTGGTTCGATCCATAGGCGCGGCGCAAAAAATGTTTGGAGTGGAGCGGTAATAAGCATGGCCGATATGCAGCAGGATTTACGCGAGCTTTACCAGGAAGTCATCTTCGATCACAACCGCCATCCGCGCAACTTCCGCGCCATGGAGCATGCCAGTCACGCGGCCGACGGGCATAACCCGTTGTGCGGCGACCAGCTTACCGTGTACGTAAAGGTGCAGGACGGCGTGGTAAGCGATGCCAGTTTTGTCGGCCACGGCTGCGCAATTTCCACGGCATCGGCGTCGTTGATGACCGAGGCGGTGAAGGGCAAGCCGGTGGCCGAGGTCGAAGCCCTGTTCAAGGACATGCATGCCATGCTGACGCAGGCGCACCCGGAAGGGCGCGACTTCGGCAAGCTGGAAGTTCTGGCGGGCGTTCGAGAGTTTCCGTCACGAGTAAAGTGTGCCACGCTGGCCTGGCATACCTTGCATAACGCGCTGGCCGGCATGCGCGATACGGCGCAAACAGAATAAGGGATGTCATCATGTATCACGGGCGACACGAAGTCGAGGTCAGCCGGGATTGTCCGGCGGTCAGCGTGCCCTACGGCGCGCCGGTTACCATCGAGAAAGGCTGCATGGCCCAGATCACCCAGAAGCTGGGCGGCAGCTATACCGTTTACGTGGACGGCAATCTATACCGCGTAGAGGGCGTGGACGCCGACGCGCTGGGGTTCGAGCCGACCGAGGCGGTCGAGACCGTCGTGCCCGAGGGTGAGCTTACCGTGGAGTCCGTGCGCGACATGGCCTGGAGCCTGCTGGCCACCTGCTACGACCCTGAAATCCCGGTCGACATCGTCAACCTGGGACTGGTCTATCGCTGCGAGGTGGACGTAGTGGGCGAGGATCAGTTCAAGATAGACGTGGACATGACCCTGACCGCGCCCGGCTGCGGCATGGGCACCATGATCGCCGACGAGGCCAAGGTCAAGCTGCAGTCCATACACGGCGTGGTCAACGTCAATGTGAACCTGGTCTGGGATCCCCCCTGGGGCCGCGAAATGATGAGCGAACACGCGCGCCTCGAAATGGGCATGATGTAATAACTGCGACCTTGGGGCGGCCCGGCGGTGAAAGGTGCCCCCACGCTGCGCCGCTGGCGCGGCTTGCTGCCCCCCGAGGGGGGCTTTTTACCTTGGGGCGGCCCGGCGGAAAAAAAAGCCTGACTTGCGTCAGGCCTCTTGCGCGAAGTCGGGGTTCCCTCCGATGGAGGTCCAGCCTAGTTTGGCCCCCCGCGATACGGCGGCGTACACGGCTGCGTTCCGGTTGTGCACATTGAGCCGCTGATACAGGGTTTCGGTATGGGCCTTGGCGGTGGCTACCGAAATATTGAGGTGGCGCCCGACCATCTTCATGGGGTAGCCGCGAGCCAGCAATATGAGCACCTCGTATTGGCGGGGTGTAAGGCCCAGCATTTCCGATTCTTCGCAGGTTTTCCGTGCGCATCGCTGCGCGGGGCCGGTGTTGATCCAGGGAGGAGGTTCTTGAGGCATTGCCATATGCGAGTCGGTTTGCTGCGTAGCCCAGTGATGCGAGGGCGGAAAGCAGGTGCCGCCTGCAAGCACCAGGCGGGTGGACGCCTGCAGGACCTCCGGGGCCGCGTTTTTGGGGATATGGCCTGCGACCAGCGAGGGAAGAGGGCGTGTCAGCAAGGCAGCGCCGGGGTTTTCCGAAAGCAGGATGATGGCCTTGGGCCCGTAGGCGCGCTGCGTGGCCCCGATAAGGTTGTCGACGTCCTCCGAAACGCACACCGACAGCAGCGCGAGGTCGCTTTGACGGTTTTCGGCGGAGGGTTTCGAAAGGCTGGAATAGTCGCAGCCCTCGAGTGTCAGGTCGGGCTCGACATTGGACAATAGTTGCACGATGCCCATTCTTAGTATGGCGTGCGGCTCGACTACAATAATACTTGTCATACATCCCTCCCCCTAGCGAACTCGATGCCTGACATGACTTTCAGCACAGAAGGGGACGCCAACCTGGCATTTAACGACATGCCTATGGGCGGGCTGCTGGAGTGCTGTATTGCGGTTGCAAGCGCTGTTTTTTTCAGTGCTGCCTTGCCGATTATTCGTCAAAATCCGGTTTAAGTTGCGAGTTTATCTAGTTTGTTGGTACTTGCAGATTTCTCGTATTGGTAATCAGACCTGCGCTGGCATTTGACCACATTCAACAGCTAGGGCATTCTATCATTACGAGGCTGTTCATGTACAACCGTTTTCTTCCAAAAAATATCAAAAAATATCAAAAATATTCCTTTGAATCAGGAATTTACTGTAACGAGTGATTCGGCCAGAGCCTGAAATCAACCTGTTTTATGCAGCTTCGGGCAAACTGTCTCGTTCAAGCCGCAGCCTGTCGCGTCAGCCGTCCGTCCGTTCCGCACCGGAAGCGGGGCACTCGAAATGGTAGTCCTGCCTCGTGGAACGACCCTCCGTTATCACTATTTCAATGTGGCAATAATCCTGCCCGCTGCGTGTGACCGACATGCGCACCAATGGTGTTGCAACGTTGGCCTGAACCGTGACAGCCCCGCTTTGGGCCATGTTCGAGCGCCCATTAGCCCCTTCCTGCACCGTGCGCACGTCGTACCGCAAGGTCTTGCTTGCCGCGGTCCGCACATAGGGCACGATGATTTCCGGGTTGGTCCGGGCGGCGGTTTCAAGCCACACCTGAATATCGGCATCCGCGTTCATGCTGTGTCTCCATCCGAATGCCTGCCGGTTTCCGGCAAGCATTCCTTCTCCGGGACGGCAATGCAAAGACGAGGAAAACTCCCGGTTCGCACTGCCTCCTTTGAACAACGATCCGCACTAGTTACGTTGCGTTACCGACGCGGTGTTGTAGCTGCCGATCTGGGTGACCTGGGCGTTCAGGTTGTGGCCGGTCTGCGTGATGGTGGCCACATTGCCCACGCCCGATTGCGACATCTTGGCCCACAGCGCCTTGCCGTCCTGGCTGATGTAGCCGTCGTTGTTATAGCCGGTTTGATACATTTCCGCCGTGGTCCAGGTTGCCGGGCCATACCAGCCGCCGTTGGTGCCGTTCTGTAGAATGACTCCAACATTGTCGACGCCGCTTTGGTTCAGAATGCCGTTGTCATTCTTGCCGGTTTGTTTGATGGTGGCGTCGTTACCCCATCCCCAGCCGGTCTGGCTGATGGATGCGACCAGATTTTCGCCGGGATTCGAGAACCAGCCCCATCCGCTGCCGCTTTGCGATATGTAGGTCTTGCCGCCGTTGGCTGTCTGATAGACATTGGCGCTGGAGTTGTTGACCTCGTTCTGGTCGATCGTATTGTCGTTGCTGTTGCCCCAGTTCGTAAGAATGGTGGAGCTGGTGTTGTTGGTGTCTTCTTGATGAACGACGTTCTTGTTGTAATTGCCATAAGTGGTGACCGTGGCATCGGTGTTGCTGCTGTAGAACTGTTCGATGGTCGAGTCGTTGCCGGAGCCATTCTGGTAAATGGTGGCATTGTCGGCGGCCATGGCGATTCCTGTTCCGAATGCCAGGACGATGCCCAGGGCTGTTGCTGTAAGTCTGTTGCTCATGTTGCTCTCCTCTTGATAAGGCCTGGTGTTGCCCGCAAATCCGGCGGCCTACGAAACGGATTTGCGGAAAATCGGCAGGACGCCATCACGGCACGGGCTTGGCTTCCGCATTGGGCTCCTGGGTCTGGCTTGCGTTGTCCGAGGCTGCGCCGGTCGATGCGTCACGCGATGCAGCCGTCGCCTCCGCATCGCCGACGGGTGTCGTGGTGGCGTAGGTGTCTTCCTGATTCAGATAGCTCTGGATGATGGGGTTCTTCCAGTCGGCCTGATTGCGCAGCCTCCAGTTCCCGTCGCGAATGCCCTGTACGGTCAGATGGATCACGGCGGCCTCGATGGCTTCCTTGACGCACAGCTGCACGGGCTCGTTGCGGGTTACGCCTCCTTCGATCTCAAGCAGATCCTTGAAGTTGACGAACTTGTAGACGCTGGGCTGAACCTCGTAGGAAAAAATGGTCTTGGTGGTCGACACCGTTTGCAGGACTTTCCCGGTGCGGATATCGACACTTCTAAGGCCTATGGTTACCTGATCGACGCGATATTCCGTCGACATGCCGACCCCCAGGAATTTGGCCCCCAGCCCCCCCGTCTTGACATTGCTTTCGTAGGCCAGGATGCCGCCGTCTATCATGATCGACGCGGGCAGAAGCGCGGGGATCTTGATGGCGGGCGCGTTTTTATCTTGCGACCCGTCCAGCGCGCGGACAATGCGGCGTTCGGTCAGGAGTTCCTGCAGGCTTTCCCTTTCGACCGGGATATACCAGCCCGAGTCCTTGAGCGCCTTGATCAGCATGGTCGCGGCGCCCTGGGTCACCGAAGTCGAGAACGAACTGTCCGGCGAAGGCTTGTACTGGCCGGTCTGGTCCCTGAACCCATAAACGGCCACGGTTACCGGCCCCATGGGCGGCGGCAGCCTGAGCAGGTCATGTGACGAGGGCGTCGGCGGAGTCAGCTGGGCCGGCGAAGCGACTTCGGCGGGCTTGTAGGGAACGGCGCAAGCGGCGAGCGCCGCGCAGGCCAACGCAGTCAGCATCAGCCTGGCGCAGCGCCGCGGCTTCCCCTCGGATTTTCTTATGATGATTGTTTTCATGGCTGCTGCACCTGGAAGATGGTTGTCGCACCGGTGCTCTTGTCGAGCGTGGTGACGGTGACCGTGCCATCGACGGGTGTGCCGATGGTGATGGTGTAGCTGCCCGTGTCGAAAGTGCCCGGCACGAAATTGCCGTTGGCATCCACCAGCTTGGTGGTTGCCGCCGAGGCAAGGCGGTTCAGAATATTGTTTTCAAGCGCGCTCTGAAAATTTTGCAGCGGTGAAGTGCCGCTGTCGATGCCCGTGGCGCTGCCGGCATCGGGGTCGGTGTGGCGATTGGTGGCCTGGGCCTCGTTGAGCAGGACGGGGCCGTTGAGCGGGTTGCCGCCGAACGATGGATTGACCGGCGTGTACACCATTTCCGTGGCGGCGGCGGATCCGCCCGCCGCCAGGGCCGCAACCAGAAGGGAGACGCGCAAGCTTGTCCCGGCTGCCTTGAATGTGGTCGATTTTTTCATTTAAAACTCCTCTGCACCCAGATCTTTGGAATGAAACATCAATCGCTGCAACTCGCTGTTTTCAATATTCTTGAAGGTGATTTGAGCCGCCTGTTCGCTGACGCTCTTGGCGGCCTGGCGCGCTGGCGACAAGAATGTGCGAAACATGCGGCTGTTCCGGAATTGCACCCATACCTCGCTTCCCCAGCGCGCGGTTGGGCGTTCGTATATTGAAATCGTGTATTTGTGGTCGGGATCTATTTCGTTCCAGGCGTTGGCAAAGTACTGATAGAAGTCGTTGCCGAGCACGGTGACGGTGTGATTGATGACCATGCCGCCCAGCGGATCCGTCAGCAGCCTTTTTGCGCTGGCGTCGGGATCGGGCAGTTTGGGCGCCTGTTCCGAATGCTGGTTGTTGGCGCCGTTGCTTGCATTGGCGGCGCCCACAGCAAAGGCGCATGCCAAGAGAAGGCCAAGAGCGGCGTGCTTGATATGCGCATGCATTCGGACTCTCCTCATGGTGCTGGCTGGACATTGATCGGAGCCATCGAGCGAGAGGCGACGAGGTTGTCGGGACTCGCGATGGGTTGGTGGCGATCGGCGTCGGCCGGTTCTTAACGTCAAAAAATGTTATGAATCGTTAAGTCCATGATAGGGATGTGTTGCGACTGGAAACATGCGTCGTATAACGTAATCCAGGGCGGATCAACAGCCTAGTACGTCTTGCTCGGTTTGGCGGATGCGGTCGTGGCTGTTCTAGTACTTTTTCCGGGGGCGAAAGATCGGAGCTCGGCCATTTGGATGAGGCATCGCCTGTCCTTTCTCGCCATCCTTCATGGGCCGCGCAAGGCGCCCCGGTCGAGCCTTTCGCGCAGTGCATTGCCATGAGCCATAAAGTGAAGCGGCCGGCTTAAGCCGGCCACGGTTTGGATCATATGGAGGCGCTTGCGGTGATTCGTCAGGCAAGCCGCGTCGCATCGAAGATATCGGAGTTGCTGACCGGCGGTATGCGCAGCTTGTCGGTCTGCAAGGCGGCGATTTCGCCGTCGTCGGTATGATGGATGACGGTGATCCTGCTGTCATGGACGTCATGCAGCTGGGCGCTGCTTAGCGCGAAGTCGGCGGCGGTGACTGCGTCGTCGGGCGCGCTGCGCGCCTGGACTTTTCGTGGAGGAGGGAACAGCCGCTTGTGGTAGGTGCCCCATAGTACGACGAGCAGGGCATTGAAGGCGGCAATGGTCAGATAAATGAGCAGTGTTTCCAAGGTTGGCGCGACGAGCGACAGCGAGGGCGCATCGCCCTGCAGCGTCGATGCCATGGAAATGGACAGGATGCTGCTGGATGCCAGGTATACGAACCCAACCCAGCCTATGGCGGTCATGCCGGCGTCGATGGCGCTGTTGGCGCGGGAACACGGTGTATGGATGATTCTGATCATGATGACTCCTTTTTTATGCCTCGGTCGGGACTCGTCCACCTGGCGCGGCGACGGCGCGTCCTTAGCATTACTTTGGGGAAACTTACCAAGGTTGTGAATAAGCTGATGAGCCAGTAGACGAATGGATACCAGACTATCCAATAGAGGGAGTGCGACAGGTCCGGCTCGTACTTGCGGTCGATGAGAACGCTCACGCCGAATTGCAGCATGCACATCAGCGCAAGCACCATGCCTGTAAAGGACGGCAGCAATAGGGAAGGGATGTGCAGTGCGTCGGGCATCGGCATGATCAGGCCTATCAGCCATAGCAGCGCGACAAGAGCCAGCCCGAAGGCCCAGATGGTCGACATGACGAACTCGATGATGAGCGGCCACATCCGGCGCAGTTCCCACGACCCCAGGCAATCCAGGTTCTTGAGCAGTACTTCGGCGCCGCCCTGGGCCCAGCGCCGGCGCTGGCGCCACAGCCCATTCAGGGTTTCGGGCATCAGCACGCCGCATAGCGCACGCGGCTCGAAAAACACAGACCATTGATCGCGTTGCAGCTTCCAGGTGATGTCGATGTCCTCGGTGATCATGTCCAGGCTCCAGTAACCGACACGTTCCAGCGCTTCGCGCCGGAATGCCGTGACCACGCCCGAGACGCTGTATATTTGGCCGTAGACTCTTTGCGCCCGCTTGGTCAGGCCGATGATGGAAGAGAACTCGCCCACCTGTATGCGTCCGATCAAGGTGGAGCGTGTGCGTATGCGAGGGTTCCCGGTCACGGCGCCGACCCGCGGGTGGTCGATCAAGGGCGCGACCAGATAGCTGACCGCATTCGGCTCGAGCATGGCGTCGCCGTCGATGCATACGAGATAGTCGCTGCGCGATGCCATGGCGCCCATGCGCAGCGCCATGGCCTTGCCCTGGTTGCGCGCAAGATGGATGACGCGCAGGCGCGGATGATAGGCCGTCAGCCGGTCGAGCAGATCGGCGGTGCCATCGGTGGAGCCGTCGTTGATGGCGATGACTTCGATATGCGGATAGTCCTGCTGCAGCGCGGCCAATATGGTTTCTTCGGCATGTTCTTCTTCATCGTGGCAGGGAATCAGAATGCTGACCAGGGGCGAGCCTTTCAGCCATGGGCCGGGCTGGGCCGGGGACCACTTCCAGTGTCTTTCCCAGATGAACCAGAAGTACAGGCCTCCCGCTATCCATATGCCCGACATGAACAGGGGATAGAAGAACACGAAGTTCAGCAGGACGTCGCTGGTCAAGGTAGCCAGCAGGCCGATAGGCGCTCCCAGAACCAGGCACAGGATCAGAAAGGCGATGATTCGATCTATCATGGAAATGGATACCAGGCTGTTGATATGGCCGGCCGAATGATGTCGAGCCGGGGCTGATTCCTTGAGAAATCGTCTGGGTAATAACCGAAGCTTGGCGCTCCTCTCAGCAACAGGCGATCCATCCAGCGGGCGACGGTTCTGGACGGCACCGCCCGCGATGTGTCGTGGCCGCCATGGCCTTGCCGGCTCCAATCCTGCGCTTGCACTTCGAATACCGTCCTGGTCAAAGCGCGGGGCTTGGCCGCGACCGCATCGACCAGTTTGTCGAGCCATGCATCGGCCTGGCTGGGAGGAACGCCCTCCATGAGCGGCATGGCCATGAGCGCGGTCCAGTCGTAGTTGGAGAGAAAGTCGTCCAGGTTCTGGGCGAACCAGGCTTCGCTTTTGGGGTCGAGCACCGGCTGTGCGTAGAGGTTGCGCGCAGTCATGATCTGCGGCCCGCGGATGGCGCGCACATGCTCGGTCAGCGTATTGGTGAAGTCCGTGAGGTATTGGCTTTTGAAGCGTGTCCAGCGTTGCATGAGCCCAGGGTCGGCCCGCAGGGCATCGATGTCGCCCGGCAGGCCGGCCAGGCGATACGCGGCCAGGGCAGCGGGGCCGGCGTCCTCGAAGTCCGAAAGCATGGCGTCGTCGTGATAAAGAATGCCGCTGAAATTGGCGTGCCGGGACAGGTCTTCGTAAAGGTCGATGATTTGCCTGCGGGCCTCGGGGTCGAAGGGTGAAAGCCGTTGGTATTGCCGGGGGTCGACGCTTGCCTGCTTGTGCACGGGATCCCAGCGTTCGACCCGGGCTATGGACGGGGCAAGATCGAAGCTCAGCACGGGCATCCACGCGTATACCTTGACGGAAGAGCGGGTGATCAACTGCCAGGCGACACGGTTGAACAGATCCGCGCGCATGGGCAGGTGGCGATTGGGAAAATAAACCGACTTGACCAGGCCGTCACCATCCGGGTCGGCGAATGCCTGCAGGAATACCGTGGTGATCTGCAGGTCGGCGATGCGCTGCACCAGTTGGCCGATGTTGCGTTCCTGCTGGGCGGGATCGGGATCGTAGATGTAGTCCAGGTCGACGTGCGCGACGCGCATGATGCGCGGGTTTTCCACGTCCATGATGTTGCTGGCGAATTCCGAAAGCCGCGGATCTTCCGAAACGAGCAGCCGGGGCGTGCTCATCAGGCTGTCGACATTGCCCAGCGCTGTTTCCTGCAAGGTCAGCGCCATCTTGTAGCCATGCTTTTCCAGTATCCTCAACGCCTGGCCATTGGCTTCGCCGTAGGGCCAGGCCCAGACCCGCGGGCTTTTCCCCGTGATTTGATGGATGCGGCGGGTAATGCGGCCCACGTCGGCGTCGATGCGCTTTTCGAATGCCTCGGTGCTTTCATACGTCCCGGTCTTCGGGTCGTAGGCATAGGTGGCGGCGGCGGGCTCCAGGTTTCCCTGCGGGTTGCCTTGCACGCCCTTGTGCTCGTCGTAGGTGTGCGCGCCGATTTCCACCAGCGCAGACCTGGACAGCTCGCGGAGCTGGGCGGGGGTCAGGAATTTCTTGCGTGGAGCCAGCTTGTCTCCAAACCGGACCTCCTGGTCCGGTGGGGTATCCAGCCAGGCACCGACGGGAGAAACCACGGCGGGCCAATGGTAGGCCTTGAGCATGGGAAAGACGCGGGTGTAGAAGCTGCTGTACCCGTCGTCGAAGGTGAGCAGCACGGCTTTTGGCGGCAGCGGTGCGCCGCCGTTGCGGGCCGCCAGTATCTGATCCACGGAAACAGGGTGGTAGCCGTTCTCGCGCAGCCAGGAAAATTGCTCCTCGAGATGGTCGGTGCGCACGGCAAGAAAAGTCTGGTCCGGGTCCCGGTCTTCGACATCGTGATAGGCCAGCACCAGGAAGCCGCCCGCCGGCCAGGCCTGCTCGTTCGCCGGCACTGGGCGCAGGCCTGGCGCGACGAAAGGGGGAATGTCTCGCGCGCAGCCATTGAGCAGGAACGACGCGAACAAGATTATTGCCAGGAACCGCAAGCGAAGAAGAGTAGGCATGGCGGCTCCTCAAAAGCGCAGATTCAGGGTTGCCATGACGTTCACATCCCGCTCCCGCACGCCGTCATACGGGCGGCTGACGCCGGTAATGGAAACGCCGACATCCACGGTCTTGTTGAATCGGTAGCGCAAGCCGTAGCCCAATACGCCTATCGCTCCCGTGCCATAGCCTTGCTGAGAATAGGCGCCTGCGCCCAGGGTGAAGATCTGCTCGAGGCTGGTGTCGTAATGGCGGTAGAGGGTGTGGGTGATGTTCAGGGTGGGGACTGCGGTCAGGTCCGAACGGGGATTGAAGTAGGGAGCGTCTTCGCGTGAGTTGCGGGAAGCTCCCAGGTCCAGTTGCAGGTCGACGACGACCTTGGGTGAGCTGTACAGGCGTTCGCGTCCGCTGACCTGGACTTCCATGCGATTGTTGCCGTCGCTGAATCGGCTGGGCGACAGCGATACGGACCATTCCCTGCGCTCGTTGGGCTGCCAGTGGGCGAAAGCGGTAAGCGTGTTGGCGTAGATGCCGTGCGCCAGGGCCCGCAGGGGTGTCGCCCTGGAACGGAACGCCGCTGTGGCGCCGAACTGCCATTGGTCGTCGAGATCATAGACGATGGATGCGCTCGCTCCCGTCTTGACGCCGTACCCGTAGTTGTTCGCCGAGGCTTCCACCTCGGCGGTCAGGTCGCGTCCGCGCCATTCGGCCCCTCCACGCGCCCAACGGTAGGTGCTGTGCCCCTCTTCGAAATCGCCCCAGGCGTAGCCGCCGCCCGCGAAGCCGCGCCAATTCCGGTCCAGGGGAGGGGAATACAGGACACTGTCGAAGCCAAAGTCCCCTTTGCCGGAAACCGGACTGTTGGAGCTGCTGTCCAGATAACTTGTGACCCGCAGCTCCGACTTCTGATGTACTTCCCAATCGCGCGCCAGCCTCTGGGCGGCCAGGCTTTCGGGGTAGTTGTCGATGACGTAGTTCTTCAGGATCTCCGCCTGCCGCCATTCCCTCAGGGCAAGGGCTGTTTCGCCCTGGGCCGCAATCAGATCCTTGCTCTCGGGCTGCAGCGTTTCGGCCATTTTCAATTCGGTTTCGGCCAGGCGCGGCTGATGCCTGTCCCGATGGATTTGCGCGAGGGCGATGCGCTGCCCCAGATCGCGCGGAGCGGCCGCCACCATGGCCGAGAGCTGCCGTTCGGCGGCTTCGGGATCATTGGCGTATTCCTTTCCGGCCGCCGCGGTTTGCGCCAGCGCAAGGCGGGCGTCGTTCGGCGATCTATTGGGAACGCCTTTTATATTTATCCAGACCGCCTGGTCGGCCTGGGCTTTGTCGATCAGTGTCTGGGCGGCGTCGAAGTTCCCGCCTTCCACCAGCGCGTAATACAGGCTTATCTGGTCGTTGGCCTTTTCAAGAGGCGTCGGCGCTTCGGTGCGGCTGGCCAGAAAGCGCCGATAAAGCTCCTGCGCCTTGTCGGGCTGCTGCGTATAAAGATAGGCCGAGGCGACCTCATCCAGGATATAGTCTGGAGGGGTTACGCCATCGGCCACTAGCCGTTCGTATTCGTCCACGACATCGTGCATGCGCACGCGGGCATGCAAAGCCTGGATGCGGTCTATCCGCGCCCGTATCACATCGCGCCTTGCCGGCTCGCCCAGCGGTTCCCAGGCGGCCAGCTCGGCGTCATATCGGGCGATGGCGGCGTCGGCGGCGCGGAACCGTTCTTCGCGCGAACGGCTTGGCATGGACGCAAGATTGCTGAGCTCGGCGGCATAGTCGCCCTGCAGCTCGCGCATCAATGCGGGGCTTGCCGCCTTGGGGTGGCTTTGCGCTGTCTGCAGGGCGGCAAGGGCCAGCCCGCCTTGCTGCAGGGCCAAAATATATTCCCGCACGACCGAAATATTGCCCGGGTCCAGCCGGTATGCGGCATCCGCATGCTGGAGCGCCGCATAGGGCTCGCGCCGGACCCGGTATACATAACTCAACGTGCTTTGTGCTTCGGCATTGGCGGGCATGCCGGCGGCAAGCGCCTTTGCCCGCTGTTCGGCCTGATCCAGGCTGCCGGAGTCGGCCAGCGTCATGGCTTCTTCCAGCGCAAAGGCCGGGTTTCCGGGAAAGCGGCGCTGGCCGGTCCGGTATAGCGCCAGGGCATCCGCCCAGTTTTTCGAGTCGCGGTAGGCGCGGGCGACGGCCGACAGGACGGGGGCCGGCAGTGTCTCGGGGTTCAGCGCGAATTTCCGGTAAAGATCCAGAACCTCGCCGGGCTGTCCGGCCCAGGAGGCGATGGTGATATGATCGTAAACCGTGCGCTTGTCGGTTTGGCCCTGCTGTTCGCGTTCCTGCAGCATCTGCAGGGCTGGCTGGTAGTCGCCCTTGCGGGCCCGCAGGATCAGTGAGTCGTAGTCCTGGGTTTGCGCCGCAAGCGCCGGTGCGCCGCTTAGCAGCAGCATCAAGGGCAGGCAGAATGAGCGGGTCAGGTCGTTCATGCTGCAACCTGCTCACGCAAGCTCGGCGTTTCTGTAAACGGATTCATCATCCCCTCCTGGGTTCTTGCTTTGATCCGTGCTTTACATCCGGGCGGCCGAATCTCGTCCTGGAGTTTCCTGGCGGATTCCGACGTTAATGTCTGGATACAGATGTCATGGTTTGAATCTTAAGCATCTGGCCTAAGCGGGGATATGCGCTGAACGGTGTACTCCCCGGCCTACGTATGCGTTAGGAATCCAGGCCTAGGAAATACGGGTTAGGCCCGATGCCTTAGGCGGAAAGCGGCGCACGCAGAGCCCGGCCGGGGACTAAGATGGTAAAGAAGGGAACTTGCCGCATAAATATTTCATAAACCGGCAACACCTTGTTTTGAGTAGTTAAATATAATCACGGTTGCGGTTGACCTGAGACATGCTTTCTTGAAAGGGGGTTGCGTGGTTTCGTATAGCGGTTCAAGTAATGCGCCCGCATCGGCCGGCGCAAGCGACCATTCGGCCAGTACCGACGCAGCCCGGCTTTCCTGCCTTGAACGCATACTCGAAACCCGCCGGCTCGACGCGGTGTTCCAGCCCATCATCAGCCTTGGCAAGGGCCATATACTGGGCTACGAAGGGCTGATTCGCGGCCCGCTCGACGGCCCGCTGCATTCCCCCGTCGAGTTGTTCAAGGTGGCGCGTGCCAACGACCTGGCCCTCGAGGTCGAGCGCCTTTGCTGCCGCATCATCCTCGAACGCTATGCCGAACTGAACCTGCCCGGAAAGCTGTTTCTCAATGTCAGCCCCATGGCGCTCGAGCTGACGAACTTCAGCGCCGAGACCATCCTGGGCTTTCTGGAAGAAATCGGGGTCGAGGCCGGCCGGATCGTCTTCGAGCTGACCGAGCATCCGCATACCGGATGCGACTACGACGTGCTGCGGGAAGTCATCGATCGCTATCGGCGCATGGGCTTCCAGATGGCTATCGACGACATGGGCGAGGGCTTTTCAAGCCTGCGCCGCTGGTCCGAGCTTTTGCCCGAATACATCAAGATCGACATGCATTTCATCCAGGGGGTGGACAGCAGCCCGGTCAAGCAGCAGTTCATACGCTCCTTGAACGACATCGCCCATAAGGCGGGCACCGTCATCGTGGCCGAGGGCGTCGAAACCGAAAACGAACTACGCTTTTTGGCCGAGAACGGCATAGCCTGCGGCCAGGGCTTTTATATTGCGCATCCCAAGGCGAACCCCGTCACGGCGCTGTCCGAAGACTTCAAGAAACTGCTGGAAAACGGCTGGTCGGTCAAGCATGGCATGAAAATTTCCCCGGCGCGCGCGGGCCGCAGTGCAAAGACGCTGCTGCGCTCGGTGCCCGTTGTCGAGCCCACCTTCACCAACAACCAGGTTTGCGACGTGTTCGCCGAGTACGCCGAGCTGCATACCGTGCCGGTCGTAGCGTCGGGCAAGCCCCTGGGCATCATTACGCGCACCGCGCTGATCGAACGGTTCGCCCGCCCATATCAGCGTGAGCTCTACGGCAAGAAGCCGTGCTCCATGTTCATGAACGACAAGCCTCTGGTAGCCGACAAAGACACCAGCCTGCAGCAGCTCAGCCATATTCTGGTACAGGCCGACCAGCACCGCCTGATCAGCGATTTCATCATTACGGACGAAGGCCGCTATATGGGGATAGGCACCAGCCACGATCTGTTGCGCGAGCTGACCGACATGCAGATCGACGCCGCCCGGTATGCCAACCCGCTGACCCAGCTGCCGGGCAACGTTCCCATCAACCAGCACCTGGACTATCTGCTGCAATCGGGGCTTTATTTTTGCGCCTGCTATGTCGACCTGGACAACTTCAAGCCGTTCAACGACGTGTTCGGCTACAAGAAGGGCGACGACATCATACAAATGACGGGGCGCATCCTGAGCAACGCATCCGATGCCGACAGCGATTTCGTGGGCCATATCGGCGGCGACGACTTCCTCATCATGTTTCAGAGCAAGGACTGGGAACAGCGCTGCAGCACGATATTGCGCGAATTCACGCTGGGCATGGCGCAGTATTTCGACACGGCCCGAGGCAGCGACCTGGGCGGCTACTACGCCAAGGACCGGCGCGGCAACCGGCAGTTCTATGCCTTGCCGTCCTTGTCCATCGGCGTGATCGAGGTCGATCCCCTGCACTTCGATTCCGTGCACCAGATAGCAGTGGCGGCGGCTCAGGCCAAGACCCAGGCCAAAAAAATCATGGGCAGCAGCATCTTCGTGGAGCGGCGCAAGCACCGGCCCTGGGCCTCGGTCGAGCCTTATGCGTCCGGCCCGTTCCGCGAGCCCGACATGCCGGAGCAATAAAAAGGAGGAAGAGTCGGAGCTACACGGCACAGAATGATTTTTTTGGTGTTTCAGCGCCAAGAAAAGTACAAGGCCTTACAGTGGTTTCGCTGTAAGGCCTTCATTTTATTGGCCAGTATGGCGGGGTTCGAAGTTGCCATTCCTTGCGCCTCGTGTTGATTTTTCCAGTTGGCAAAAGTCAAGCTTTGTCAAAAAAGTGTAATCCCCGTATGTGTAACTGGCGGTATTGCCTAGAATCATCATCTAACATCCTAAAACATTTCTATAGAAACCATTATTTTTACTGGATGGGATCTGATGGTCAATAAATCTTCATGCGATCACACAGGCTGGGTTTTCCGCATTGATGACATGATCAGGCGACAGGCCGGGGAGGTTGCCGTTCCGTCGCACTGCCTGATCGCCGCTGCTTCCAGGGTTTCGGCGTCAGTAGGCTCCCTTGCAATCCGCACAGCAGGAATTGCCTTCATACCAGCGCTACTTCCGGCATCCTGGACGGGAGCTGTCGATACTGCTTGGGCAGCGTGCACTACACAAGCCGATGGCAGCTACCTCTGTTCGGACTCTTCTACCGGAGAAGCCTTGACAGGCACGACAGGCCCACTGAACATCGTCGCCGACAACACGCTCGACATCAACAGCAGCGGTGTCGGTTTCGATATAACAGGCTCGGGAAGCAGCATCGATTTCTCGCAAGAAAGCGGAAGCAGCATCATCGGAACCACCGGCGTCGATGCCAAGAAATACGGGGCCGGCTCGAATACAGTCACCGTTGCCGGTAACGTGACAGGCGACGGTGACTACGGCATATTCGCTTACAACGACGCCGCTGCAGCCGATGTCACCATAGAACAAGCCGCTGGAACGATCACGGGCACCTCGCACGGAATACGCGTGGACAACTACGGAACCGGAGCGGCGACGATTATCACGGCGGGAACGGTGACCCAGACGGGAACAAGCTATGATTCTTACGGGGTTTATGCCTATAACGCGCCCACCGCAACCGATATTACCCTGACCCAGACAAGTGGAACGGTTTCCGGCCACTATTACGGCATGTACGGAAACAATCAGGGCATAGGCTCCACTATTATTAGCAGCGCGGGCAATGTGACCGCCACCGACATCGCTGGCGTTGCCGCCTACAATGGAGCCGCGACAAAAGATATTCGCATAAGCCAGACGGCGGGCACCATTACCGGCGGGGACTATGGTATTTATGCGGCGAACCAGGGAACCGGAACCACTTCAATCACAGTCGGCGGCACGGTAAACGGCGGCACAGGCGCCGGCATTGAATCCGTAACCTCAAACGAAACGACTATCGCAATCACGTCCACTGGGATCGTTGGCGCCTCGTCGGGGATTGCGATACGGAATGGAGGCAGCGGGAATGCCGTTGTAACGAGCGCGGGCACGGTCACTGGCGACACTATGCTTGGCCTCGGCGACGACGCATTCAACCTGACAGGCGGATCGTACACAGGCAGAATTTTCGGTGACGACTCGGTCGCCGACGATGGCAATGACACCTTCGCCTGGACCGCCGGCAGGCTGATCGGCGGGTTCTACGGCCAGGGCGGTTCCGATACAGCTACGGTCAGCGCCGTGGCCTATGACGGCAGCCAGGTCTTGGACGGCGGTGATGATACGTCCGGCGCCGATGGCATCGTCGATACGCTCAACCTGGACGGCATTCATGCAACATCAAGCGGAGGCAACATTGTCAACTGGGAAATCGTTGGGCTGAATGGCAGCACGCTGGCTATCAACGACGGCGCATGGAAGGTCGGTGAGGCCGACGAGGCAGGCACCGGTGTTTTCCTGAGCAACGGCTCTACGCTTGACGGCATGGCGGGGCTGGCCCTGGATGGCAGGCTCGCTATTGATGCCACGTCGTCCTTTGTTGCCCGCGGAGGTGGCGCCGGCGTTTATTCAGTCAGCGGCGACGTGAACAATGCGGGCCTCGTCACCCTGCGTGACGGCGCCGCCGGCGACATCATGACAATCGCGGGAAACTATGTCGCCACCAACGGCAACTTGCAGATTGATACGGCTCTAGGCGATGACGAATCAAAAACCGATAAGCTGATTATCCACGGTGATACGAGCGGCACCACACGCTTGGCAGTCAATAATGTCGGCGGAACAGGCGCGCCGACCGTCGAAGGCATCCGTGTCATTGGCGTGGACGGCGCTTCCAAAGGTAGCTTCTCGCTCGCCGGCGACTACTCCGTCAATGGCAAGCCTGCCATTGTTGCCGGCGCTTATGCCTACCAGCTTTACCAGGGCGGGGCAACGACACCGAACGATGGCGACTGGTACCTGCGTTCGCAGCTGACACCCCAGGGGAACGACGATTCAGACGGCTCGCCGCCAATGAAACCACTATATCAGGCCGGCGTTCCTTCTTACGAAGCCTATCCGCAAGCGTTGCTTGCCTTGAACAGCGTGCCAACCCTGCAACAGCGCGTCGGCAATCGTTTTTGGGCTGGCGCGGGCAATCAGTTTGGGCAGGGTGCCGACTCAATCACCAAGTCTTACACGTCATCGAGCAGGCCCGGCGCTGCCATCGAAGGCAATGGCATATGGAGCCGCATCGAAGGGGCTTATAACCATATTGATCCACATTCCTCGACATCGGACACGACCTATGACCAAGATATCTTCAGGCTTCAGATCGGCGTGGATCGTCAATTGACCAAAGCCCAACATGGCAAATTGATTGGCGGACTGGCAGTCCACTACGTCCGCGGCAAGACATATACCTATTCCCCGCATGGGGACGGCGAAATCGACACCGACGGCTATGGCTTCGGAGGAACGCTGACCTGGTACAACAAGAATGGTTTTTATCTGGACGGCCAGGCACGCGTTACGTGGTATGAAAGCGATCTGAATTCCCGGCTGGCCCACCGAGGGTTGACCAAGGGCAATGACGGTTTCGGCTATGCGTCGTCCATCGAAGGCGGCAAGCGTATCGTCCTGAATTCGGTCTGGTCGTTTACGCCACAGGTCCAACTGGTTTATTCCAATGTCGATTTCGACACGTTCAACGATGCGTTTGGCGCTCGCGTCAGCAATGACCGTGGAGAGAGCCTGCGGAGCCGCTTCGGAGTGACGCTCGACCATGAGGGCGCATGGCTGAATGTCGATGGCATGCCCATCCGCGCGCATATGTACGGGGTGGCAAACATTCATTATGAATTTCTCGGAAAAGCAAAGGTCGATGTTGCCGGCCAGAGCTTTGCCAGCCGCAATGATCGCTTATGGGCGAGCTTTGGCGCGGGCGCCTCGTTCAACTGGAATGACGACAAGTATTCGTTCTACGGCGAGGCCCTTGTCAACACCAGCTTGAGCCAATTCGCAGACAGCTACTCCGTTGTGGGACGGGTAGGCTTCCGTATGAGGTGGTAGCACAACGGCTGCCGCCAGGGCACTCTCGCGTTATCTTCCTCAATTCCGACGGCTAGGATCGGCTGCTCTTGGCAGGGCGCGCAGGCTTGGCCGTCTTGCCCTCTTGCCCGTTCAATTCGGCGACGAGCTGCTCGGCTATCCATTCGTACCATTCTATGGCGCACATTTTGATGTCCCGCGCATATTTGACGGTGGCGTACAGCCCGAAGTAGCGGTCGGTCACCGGAGGAGGAAAGCTGACCTGGTTTCGGCGCTGGGCTTCTTCGTAATGGTCGTCGATCATGCCGATTTCAGTATAGGTCATGGCGATCTGGGCGCGCACGACTTCCAGTGCTTCGGCGGGAGACAGCGTCCACAAGGACGCCACCTTCATGGCGAACTCGTGCCGATGGGGTTCGGGCGTGGGGGAATGCAAGACCCAGTCGCGCAGCGCCGCCTTACCCTGGTCGGTCAGCGTGTAAACCTTCTTGTTGGGCCTGGAGTCCTGGATCACCTGGGAGAACGTGACATAGCCTGCGCTAGCCAAGGCCGCCAGAACCGTATAGATTTGGCTATGCTTGGCCTCCCACATGAAATTGCGGGGCGGCCCCATCATCAACGAAAGCTCGTAGCCGGTCTGGTCGCCCTGGGCCAGCCTGCCCATTAGTGTGTAGCCGATGATTGGAATCTTCTGCCTGGCCTTCCTCGCTTCCGACACCTGCGAGGCCGTGCGCTTACTCGAGTTGCTCCGCATTGCAATCCTTCTCTTTGTGGAGTGCGGCCTGCCGCGGATCGGCAGTCGGACGATCCGCGGCAGGCCAGCACCATGCGTCAAGCGCCATTATACTTTCGCTTGCGCTGCTATCCGGCGTCCGATCGAATCGGACGCCATCACCACGATACCAGATTGGTCAAGCGCAAGAACAGTTTCAGATGGGGAAGAGCCGAGCTGAAATGAACAAGGGCCTACAGCAAAACGCTGTAGGCCCTTGATTGTATTGGTCGGGACGGCGGGATTCGAACTCGCGACCCCTTGCACCCCATGCAAGTGCGCTACCAGGCTGCGCTACGCCCCGAAAACCAGGTACCCCTGGCTTGCCGAACTTCAGGGTTGGGGTAGGGCTTTGTCGGCCGCTTTAAAAAACACCTGGTTTTGCCAGGTGTTTAACGATACCCGTGGTTCGGTAAAGAACGAGATTCTAGCATAAATTTTTATCCTGGTGCGGGGCGTGGACGCAAAATTCGGATCGCCTCGTCCTGCCCGAGGCGATTCGTCCATGAGCAGGCGTTGCGTCGCATGCGGGCGGCCGTGGGCGCGGCATTTGCCGGCGGCGGGCAGCGGGCCTATGAGCGTGAACGGCCTAGCCGACCTGGATTTCGGTTTCCGCATAGCGGATGCGGCTGCGCGTTTGCGTGGCCAGGCTGTATATCAGGGTCAGCGGGCCGAGCCGGCCGGCGAACATGAGGACCACCAGCAGTATGCGGCTTGGCGTGGAAAGCGACGTGGTCAGTTCCGTGGACGTGCCGGTGGTGCTGATGGCCGTGACCACTTCGAACACGATGTCGATGAACGGCGCTTGTTCGAAGATGCTCATCAACAGGATGGAAAACAGCGTCAGGCCAAGGGTTATCAACAGCAGGGCCAGGGACTTTTGCACGGTATCGGAAGACACCGAACGATTCATCAGCACGACTTCCTGGCGTTGGAAAACATAGGAACGCGCGGCGGCAAGCAGGACGATGAACGTGCCGATCTTGATTCCGCTGGCGGTGCTGAGCGAGCCGCCGCCGATGAACATGAGCATGATCAGCACCAGTTTGCTGCTGTCGCTGAGCAGATCGACATTGATGCTGCTGAATCCCGCCGTTCGCGCGGCGACGCTTTGCAGCCAGGCGGCCAGGGCCTGCGCTGATGGCGGCAGTGTGGCCAGGGTGCCTTCGTTCCGGAACTCTAGCGCCCAGATCAGGACGAAGCCGGCCAGGTTCAGGGCCAGGGTGCCCCAGATTATCAGCTTGGTGTAGGGGCTGAATTTCGACCAGCGCCACGAGCTGTGGACGTCGTTCAGGACGGTGAAGCCGATGCCGCCCAGGATGATGAGCAGCGTGGTGGCCAATATGGTGACGGGGTCGCTGATATACAGCGACATCTGCGTGGCCTGCAGCGAGAACCCCGCGTTGTTGAACGCCATAACGGTATGGAACAGCGCGCGGAACAGGGCTGTGGTGAATGAGGATTCCGGCCACCAGCACAGCAGGAAAATCACGACGCCGATCATCTGGATGCAGGCCGTGATCTTGAACACGGCAAACGCCGTCTTGTGGATCTTGGACACGCTGGTCTGATTGAAGGCTTCCAGCGCCAGGGCCTGCTGCTTCAGGCTGATCTTCTTGCCCAGAGTCAGGGCGGCCAGGATGGCGAACGTGACGAATCCCAGCCCTCCTATTTGCACCAGCAGGGCAAGGACGACCTTGCCGAACAGTGTGAACGTGGGGCCGATGTCCACCAGGCTCAGCCCGGTGACCGTGACGGCGGAGGTGGCGGTGAAGAGAGCATCGAAAACGCCTATGGGGCGATAAGTGGCCACGGGAAGCGACAGCAGTACGGTGCCCAGCACGATGAGCGCCAGAAACCCCGCCGCCAGAACCAGCGGAGGGCTGGCGTTGAAGCGGCCCGTCTTGCGAAAGCGTTTGTATGACCGGTAGGGGCGGCCGGGATCCCAGTGGCGCATGCGGCTAGGCCAACTTCGGCGCGAGCGCCTTCAATGCGGCAAGCTGGCCCAGCAGCACCACGATGTCCTTGGTGTTCAGGACGAACTCCGGGCCGGGATGAACCGTGATCTCGGATTTGCGCTTGACCAGCAGGACGTGCACTGTGCTTGCCGAGCTTTGCAGGAAACTGCCGACGGAGACCTCGTGCAGTTGTTCCCCCACGTCGATTTCGACGACGAACTCGCCGTTGCCCATGGAGATGTAGTCGTTGACCATGGGGTAGCTGAGCAATTGCGCGACCCGGATGCCCATTTCCTCTTCAGGATGGACGATGCGGGTAACGCCCAGTTTGCTCAGTATGAGGTGCTGAGAATGCGAGGTGGCCTTGACCCAGATGTTCTTGACCCCCAAGCCCTTCAGGTGGACCACGCACAGCAGGCTGGCCTGCAGGTCCGAACCAATGGCGACCAGCACGACGTCGTAATTGCCGAGGTCCAGCTCTTCCAGGGCATGCTTATCGGTGACGTCGGCAATGACCGCATGGGTCAGTTCGTCGACGTATTTGTCGACGGTCTTGCCGTCGGTATCGACGCCAAGCACGGAGTGTCCCAGTTTCATGAGCTCGAGCGAAGCGGCCGAGCCGAACCTCCCTAGACCGATAACGGCGAATTGTCCCATTGGGCGTCCTTGTTCCCTGTCGTTTGTTGTTCTGATATACGTTTTTTAGCATGAAGGCCGTGCATGAAACCATACCGCCAGCCCCGCCACGTCGTGTAATCCAGACGGATCGGCAAATAATTCCTAGAATTGTGCATATATTCGCCGCAGATGTGTTAATTTTAGAAATACTAGGGTAAACCTTAATATAGAGGTGGCTTTTTCACATGGTGAACTTGTTTGAACCGGTCAAGTTGGGCGCGGTGCAGCTGAAAAATCGCATTGTCATGGCCCCGCTGACACGCACCCGGGCGTATCCGGGGCGCATCCCCAATGAGTTGATGCGCAAGTACTATTGCCAGCGCGCCGACGCCGGACTCATTATTTCAGAAGCGACATCCATCTCTCCGCAAGGCGTAGGCTATCCCAACACGCCCGGAATCTGGTGCAAGGCCCAGATCGAAGGCTGGAAGAAAATCACCGATACGGTTCACGCCAAAGGCGGCAAAATATTCCTGCAGCTGTGGCATGTGGGCCGCGTTTCCGACCCCGAATACCTGAACGGCGGCATTCCTGTCGCGCCCAGCGCCATCCCCTGCGGCGGCCACGTCAGCCTGATCCGGCCTGTGCGCAACTTCGTCACGCCGCGGGCCCTGCACACCGAGGAAATCCCCGGCAT
Organism: Eoetvoesiella sp.; assembly: GCF_035555955.1. NCBI lineage: Bacteria > Pseudomonadati > Pseudomonadota > Betaproteobacteria > Burkholderiales > Alcaligenaceae > Eoetvoesiella > Eoetvoesiella sp. Next base: position 114,556 of record NZ_DATMGA010000066.1, read on the forward strand.
TGTGGCCGATTACGCGCAGGCGGCGCGCAATGCCCAGGAGGCAGGCTTCGACGGTGTCGAGGTGCATGGCGCCAATGGGTATCTGCTGGACCAGTTCCTGCATGACGGCTCGAACAAACGCACCGACAAGTACGGCGGTTCGGTCGAGAACCGGGCGCGCCTCTTGCTGGAGGTCGTGGACGCCTGCATTGGCATATGGTGCGCCCACCGGGTAGGCGTGCATTTGTCGCCGCGCGGCGGGACCCATTCCATGTCGGATTCGAATCCGTCGCTTATTTTCAATTACGTGGCCGAGCAACTGGGCCAGCGCAAGATCGCGTTCATCTTCACCCGCGAGTCCCTTGGCGAAGACAGCCAGATGGCGGAATTGAAAAAGCGCTTCGGCGGCCCTCTCATCGCCAACGAAGGCTATGATTTGGCCGGCGCGGAGCGTATATTAAGCCAGGGGCACGCCGATGCGGTGGCATTCGGCAGGGCGTTCATCGCCAACCCCGACCTCGTGACGCGCCTGCGCACCGGCGCGGTTCTGAACGAACCCGATTCCAGCACGTTCTACGGGGACGGGGCCAAGGGATATACCGATTACCCGACGCTGGCGGCGGGCCAGCCCGAGGTAACCACGTAACCGATGCTTCGGCAAGGGGGCCGGCCAATGAGAAGTCCACGCGTAAATTGGCGAAATCTGGCCGCAATGGGCGGCCTGTCCGTAATCCTGGCCGGCTGCGCGCTGGGCATCCAGCCCGGCGACAAGTCGCCCAGTGTTTCGTACACCGTGCCGCGCAATTATCAGACCGTATACCTGCGGGCCCAGAACCAGGCCACGGAGTGCCTGCGCGGGAAAAGCGAATACGACGTGGTGGGCAAGGTCGATCCGGCCATGCAAAGCGGTTCGGTCGAGGTTCGCGAACCCCTGAGCGGGGCCGTCGTGGCCCGCACGACGCTCAAGGCCGTCGATGCCCAGCATACGCAGGTCACGCATACCGTCTGGGGGCACGAGCTCTGGGATGCAAGGGCCTTGGCGGCCATGCGCGAATCTATCCTGATGGACAGCTCGGTCTGCACCGTCTACAAATAATAATCGCTTGTACGAATAGCCGATTGCGCGCCGCAGGCGGCGGGGGCGTCAATCGGCTTTTGGCTGTCTGGGCCTGACTATCTTGAAGGTGGCGACGGCCGTGGCAAGCAGTTCGCCCCGCTCGTCCAGGGCGCGGCCCTCGCAAAAGGCCAGGCTGCGGCCCAGGCGCAGGCATTTCGTTTCGAAGACCACGGTTCCGTTCGCGGGCGCGATGAAATGGGTCGTCATGTCGATGGTCGCCATGCCGGCCGATGGGTCGTGAGCCCTGGCCGCGGCGCTAAGCGTGAAGTCCAGCGCGCTCATGAGCGTTCCGCCATGGATTTCGCCCCGGCTATTGCTGATTTCCTTGCGGTAAGGCAGGCGGGTGCGGGTAAGCTCGGGCGAGAACAGCTCGGGGATCAGCCCGATATAGCTCATGAATGGAATATCGATGCCGAAATATCCGTTGGCGATTTGGGCGGAGGACGGTGGCGTATTGTCGGGCATTGGCAGGGCCTGTTGACAGGCCTTAGGCCAGCCGGGCTTTGACCTGGGCCGATACGGCCGCCATGTCGGCGCGGCCGGCCAGGGCCGCCTTGAGCAGGCCCATGACCTTGCCCATGGCCGGCGCCCCGGTTACGCCCTGCGCCGTGACCTCGGCAATGGCTGCCTGGATGGCGGCGTCGATTTCCTGGGCGTCGGCTTGCTGAGGCAGGAACTCCTGCAGAACCAGCAATTCGTTCTGCTCTTGCTGGGCGGTTTCGGTCCGGCCGGCTTGTTCGAAGGCGGCAATCGATTCACGGCGTTGCTTGACCTGCTTTTCAACAATGGCGACGATCTCGGCGTCGTCCAGATCGCGGCGCTCGTCGACCTCTTTTTGCTTGATGGCGGCCTGGAGAAAGCGCAGGGTGCCCAGCCGGGCGCTATCCTTGGCCCGCATGGCGGTTTTGACTGCATCGGCAAGCCGGGGCTTGAGCGAGTTGCTCATGATGGATTCCTGAATAAATGGATGGCGCGGCAAGCTGCCGCGCGGGAAGGATCGCGTTATTTTAGCGCACCCGCTCCGCCGGCCCGGGGCGGGTGCAGAAAGAAGAAAGCAAGGGAAAGAGGCCAGGAAACCGGCGTGCGGCGTGGCGCCGGGCGGTTCAATGGAAATTCCGGCTGCGGGTTGGCAGGCCCTCCAGCATGGGTGTCAAGTCGACCAGGCGGCTTGCCACCAGGTGGCAGACGTTGTTCTGGCGCTGCCAGACTCCGTACACACCCAGAAGCTGGCTTTGCCGCAGCTCCCGGCGCTGGCGTTCGGCAAGCTCGGGGCGGACGATGACATTGACCAGGCCGGTTTCGTCTTCGAGACTGACGAACACGACGCCTTTTGCCGTTTGCGGCCGCTGGCGCGTGGTCACGATGCCGCAGGCCCTGGCCAGTCGCTGGTGAGGGTAGTCACTGTGCAGAATGCTGGCGCAGACGAAGCGGCGCACTTGCAGTTCTGCCCGCAGCAATGCCAGCGGATGGCGCCGCAGCGTCAGTCCCATGGCCTGATAGTCCGCCCTGATTTGTCCTTGCTCCGAAGGCGCCTGCAGCCTGGGCTGGACGACATCGGAGATGGCGGCCTCGCGCAGCAGCCCCTTGAGCGGCATGTTGGCGGCCTGCCAAAGAGCCTGGCGGCGGTGGCCGCTTAGCGCCTGCAAGGCATTGGCGCTGGCCAGCGCGTCCATATCGTGCCGGCTCAGCGAAGCCCGCAAGGCCAGGTCGTGCGGGCTGGCGAATGGCCGGGCATGGCGGGCGGCTTCGATGCGCAAGGCGGCTTCCTGCGACAGGCCGCCTATAAGCTGCAGGCCCAGGCGCACAGCCGGATGAGCGGGATTCGCGCAGGAGCCGTCCCGCTGAACAGCGGCTTCGGCCGGTGTTTCAGGCAGGGGTTCGAGGGATGTCTCCCAGCCGCTGACTGTAATGTCGGCGGGCAGGACAATGACGCCGTGGCGGCGCGCGTCCTGCACCAATTGACTGGCAGCGTAAAACCCCATGGGCTGGGAATTGAGCAGGGCGGCCAGGAAGGCCTGCGGCTCGTGGCGCTTGAACCAGGCGCTGAAATACGCCAGTTGGGCAAAGCTGGCCGAGTGGCTTTCCGGAAAGCCGTATTCGCCAAAACCTTCCAGTTGCCGGTAGATGGCCTGGATGAAGTCGTCGGGGTAGTTGCCGGCTCGCATGCCGGCGATGAGCTTGGGGCGCAAGGTGTCGACGGTGCCCTTGCGCTTCCAGGCCGCCATGGAGCGGCGCAGCTCGTCGGCTTCGCCGGGGCTGAATCCCGCGGCGATGATGGCGATCTGCATGACCTGTTCCTGAAAGATGGGAATTCCCAGGGTTCTTTCCAGAACCTGCTTGATCTCTGCCGACGGGTAGTCTATTAGCTCCGGCCTCTGGCGGCGGCGCAGGTAGGGATGCACCATGTCGCCGTGGATGGGGCCGGGCCTGACGATGGCGATCTGGATGACGAGGTCGTAAAAGGATTGCGGCCGCAAACGCGGCAGCATGCTCATTTGCGCGCGCGATTCAATCTGGAATACGCCCATGGTGTCGGCCCGGCGGATCATCTCGAACGTGGCCTCGTCGTTTTCGGGGATGTCCTGCAAGACGAAGGGACGCATTCGGCGCATGCCGGCCATGTCCAGCATGCGGTGCAAGGCCGAAAGCATGCCCAGGGCCAGCACATCTACCTTCATCAGGCCCATGGCGTCCAGGTCATCCTTGTCCCATTGCACCACGCTGCGTTCGGGCATGGCGGCGTTTTCAATGGGAACCAGGCGGGACAGCGTGCCGCGTGCGATGACGAATCCGCCCGGGTGCTGGGACAGGTGGCGGGGGAAACCCATAAGGGTTTGAGCCAGCGCGGCCCAGGCCTGGGCGATGCGGCTATCGGGGTCCAGGCCCTGTGCGGCCATTTTTTCCAGGAAGGGCTGCCGCCTGTCCCATTGGTGGAAGGCGTCGGTGACACGAGCGATGAGTTCGGGATCCAGCCCCAGCGCCTTGCCGGTGTCGCGCAGCGCGCTGCGTATGCGGTAGGTGACGACGACGGCGGTCAAGGCGGCGCGCTGCCGGCCGTATTTGCGATAGATGTACTGGATGACTTCTTCGCGCCGTTGATGTTCGAAATCGACGTCGATGTCGGGCGGTTCGTTTCTTTCAGTGCTGATGAAGCGCGCGAATAGCGAATTGCCGTTCTCGGGGTTGACTTCGGTAATGCCCAGGCAATAGCACACGGCGGAATTCGCCGCCGAGCCCCGGCCCTGGCACAGAATTCCTTGCCGCCAGGCGAATCGCACGATGTCGTAGACAGTGAGGAAGTACGGCTCGTAGCCCAGGCCCGCGATGATGCCAAGTTCGGATTCGAGCTGGGCCTTTACCTGAGAGGGAACGCCCCGCGGATAGCGCCTTCGTGCCCCTTCCAGGGTTTCCTGGCGCAAATAGGCCGTGGCGGTCAGGCCGACGGGCACGATCTCGGTGGGATATTGATACGCGATTTCGTCCAGGTTGAAGCGGCATAGCTGGCTGATGCGCAGTGTTTCCTGAAGCATGTGCGCGGGGTGGATCTGCATGAGCCGGGTCCGGCTGCGCAGATGGTGCTCGGCATTGCCGTTGAGTGCGTAGCCGCATTGCTGCACGGTTTCATGGCGCCGGATGGCAGTCAGGACGTCATGCAGCGGCTGGCGCGAACGCGTATGCATTTGCACCTGGCCCACCGCCGCCGCCGGCAGCCCCCGTGCCTGCGCCGCATGGGCCAACGTTGCCGCATGCAAGGCATCATCGTGGCGATAGTGCTGGGCGCAGCCCACCCAAAGCCGGCCTGGAAACACGGGCGCCAGCAAGTCCATCTGGCGCAGCATCTCTTCCGGGCCAAGGCCATACCCGGGGATGTAGATGACCAGGCAGTCGGGCAGGCCGCCCAGATGCCGGTATCCGGGATCGGGCTGCAGGATGTCCCGGATGCCAAGCGAATACCGGCTTTTCCGATTGGATCGGACGCGGGCCATGGTAATGAACTCGGCCAGGTTTCCGTATCCTTCGGCATTGCGGGCCAACGCAATGATCTGCATGGGGGCCTCGGCCTGGCAATCCAGGAAGAAGCGGCTGCCGGCGATGAGCTTGAAGTCGGGAAACCCTGCGTCGTGCAGTTTTTTCGTGGCGACGTGCGCGCGCACGATGCCGGCCAAAGAGCAATCGTCGGCCAGGGCCAGGGCGCTGTAGCCCAGCTCGGCCGCCCGCTGCACCAGTTCGCCGGGATGCGATGCGCCCGCCAGGAACGAGAAGTTCGACACGCAATCGAGCTCGGCATAGCCGGCCAGAACAGAGCTTGGGACGGATGAGTTCATGAGCAGGAAATGCAAGGCCTGGCGAAAGGCCTAGCCGAACAGGCCGTGCAGGAACCAGCCTGCTTCGAGGGATTCGCGCTGGCGATATACCCAGTAGCGCGCCGACTGGGCGTCTTCGGCAATGAAGTAGTCGCGGCGATCGCCGCCGCCGTCTTCCCACCATCCGCTTTCGATGCGTTCGGGCCCCTTTACGAGCCGCAGGATCATACCCTTGTAGACAGGCCTGTTGCGCAGGGTTTCCAGGGGATAGGGTTGGGGCAGCAGCCAAAAGGGCCGGGCTTGCGGCCCCGGCGGCCCGCAAGGGCTTTGCCCCGGGCCAGGTCGCTGCAAGCCCGGCGCCGCGGCTTTCCAGGCATTGGCGAGCTCGGGGCGGTGGTCGGCCTCGGGCCGGGGCTCGAGCACTTGAGCGGCCCCGAGCCTTGCCCGCAGCACGTCGAGCAGGCGCGCTTCGTCTTCCTGCCATTGGGCCGGCTCGGGGAACAGGCCGGCCAGGGGCGCGGGGCGCGGCTGGATGGCGGGAATGGAAAGCTCCACGGCGACGACATGGGCGGGCAGCACGAACTGCTGCAGTTGCTCGGCCAACACATGCAGAAAATCGCCGGAACGCCAGCCCGCCCGGGACAGCAGCAAAAGCAGACGGCTGGGCGGGCGGGCGTGACGGCCCTTTTCGTGATGCAGCAGAAAGACCAGGGTGTCGGCGGCGCATTGCCTGGCATCGAGCCAGGCGCAGAGCTGTTCGATCAGTTTCGTGGCAACAGCCTGGACCGCATGCACATGCTCGAGGTATTCCTGGGGATCGTAGCGCTGTGAAAAAATCTCGGGGGCCTTGAACCAGGAGCAGGGTTCGACGGTGAATCCGTAGGCGGCGTCCAGTTCGCGAATGATGTCCGGGCTGCAGCGTAGCCGTACGCCCTCGCGAGGCAGGTTGCGTACGTGTTCCAAAGTATGGCAACCCAGGTTTTCGAGCCAGTCGAGATGGGTCTGGTCGGCAGGCAGCATTCCGGCCGGCAGCGGGTCGAGCCGGCGGCGCAGGGTTTCGGTTTGCAGGCTGCGCCGCCGCGCGCTTTGATTTTGGCAGGCCAGGATGCGCGCGCCCTGGGCCGTGGGAGCCATGCCCAGATGGTGCGGCGCTTGATGCCGGCGCAGCAAGGCGCGGACAAGGCGGCACAGATTGCGCGGCCCCTTGAACAACTGCAGGCTGTCGGCGACTTCCAGCAACAGCGTATGCCGTGCATGATCGGGGCCCAGGGCGAGATTGGGCGTGTATTGCAGAAGCTCCAGGGCTATTTGCTGCAGGCGTTGTTCTTCGAGCGCGACATTACGGACTTGCAGGACGGCGCCGGGCGCCAGCGCCTGGACGGTGCTGCGGCGCATGCCCGGGCGCAGCCCCAGCGCCTGCGCCATGGGTGTGGCGGCATGAACGCGGCCTTGCTGCAGCACCACCGCCACGGGAGTATCAGTGGGCCACAGCGGGAAAAGCGTGTCGAGGCTGTGTGTGAGCAGATGGATGCCGATCCAGAGGGGCATGGAACGTACTCCGTGGGGTTGCTGCGGCGGGGCGCAACGCAATGAAAACAGATTGGGCGCGGCATGGGCCCTGGCGCTTGGCGATGGATATTTCCAGCCCTTGCTCGAAGGGACGCAGGCCCAGGCGCAAGGGCGAGGGGCTGTGCTGCCGCAAGGCCATTGCGGGCCGCAACAGCACGAACAAGGTGTCACTTTGCCGGGCGGCCATGTGCAGGCGGCGCAAGCCCGCCGGATGTACGTTTGCGGCCCAGCAGAGCAGGGCGGCGCAAGCGTTGTGCTTGAGGATCTGTTCGCATGCCCAGAGGGAGTCGGAGGCCTGGGGGCACCGCACCCAGAGCAATCGCCGGGTGTCCAGCCCCCAATTGCTCCAGCACTGGGCAAGCGGCGTGTAGGGCGGACGGACCAGGGCGATCCGGCGTTGCGGCTCCAGCCGGGAAAAAGCGGGTCCAAGGAAGTAGATTTCGCCTATGCCTGCCTGGCTTGGAGCGATTTCGACAAGAGCGCCCAGAGGCCAGCCCTGGCCGGGCAGTTCGCGGTCGAGCTGCGGGAATCCTGTAGGCACGGTGCGGCAGGAGGACTGCGCCAGTTGCGACCCGCGCCAGAGGGCCGGATGAATATGTTCGGGATGCTGTAAAACCATGGAGGCGGCGATGTTCAGGCGGTGTGCGGGCATGCCTTGCGAAAGGCTGCGCCGGATATGGATACTGTATTAATATACAGTATCTGAGATGGCAAGGCCAGGGCCGGAAATCCGGTGCGCCGGCTTTTGCCCAAGCGCCGGCCGGAACGCCATAGGCGGCTGGTATAGTGTGAATATATTGTCAATATCCATGCCGCCATGACTGCATCCACCACTCCCGGCCCCATTGTTTTCGCTCCATCGTCCGGACAGCCCAGGCAGTTGTTCATCCTGCTGCACGGAGGAGCCGCCAGTCCCGAACAGCTTGAAACCCTTACCCAGGCCGTCAAGCTCGCTTTCCCGCAGGCCTTGGTTGTTCTGCCCTATGGCACGGTTGCCGGCAAAGACGGGCTTTACGACTGGTTCGAGCAAGAAGGCCTGAACGAAGGCAATTATGTCCAGCGGGTGCAAGGCGCGCTGCCGCCGCTTGTTGCCTACATTCAAAAAATCCAGGCCAAATACGGCCTGACGGGCGAGCACACGGCGTTGGCCGGCTTTGACCAGGGGGCCACGATTGCACTCGAGGCCAGCCTGCTTCAGCCCAATCTGGCGGGCAGGGTGCTGGCGTTTTCGGGCAGCTACGCAAGGCTGCCCGGCCTGGCGCCGGCGGCCACCACGCTGCATTTGCTGCACGGGGCCGACGATCCGCTCGTGCCGGTGGCCGACATCCGCGACATCCACAGCCATATTGCCGATCTGCAGGGCGATGCCACGCTGGACATCGCCTCCCGGGTCGGCCACGAACTGCACGATGCGCTGGTTCGCCAGGCCATCACCCGGCTGCAGACCTGCGTGCCGCTGCGCAGCTGGCAGGAGGCCCTCAGCAATCTGAAAAAAGAGGCTGGCGACGAGGAGCCCGATTTCGACTTCCTGCCCGGAAGCGACAAACCCGGCCCCACGCTGCATTAAGTGCCGGAAGCGCCCGCCGGCGGTTCGATGACGAAAGGCCAGTCGTGCCGCTGGGTGGGACGCCCGTCCGGCGCGTAGCTGGTTTCGCTGAGAATGGCGCGCCCGCTGCGATGAACGGCGATGATCGTCGAACAACGGGTGCCGTAGTCGGGACTGATGATGAAAGGGCTGCTCAACAGGCGCTCGCGCTCCAGCGAAAGGCCGGTGGCGGGCAGGTCGGCGTCGGACGCCTGGGTGCCGTCCTTCAGGATGTCGAAAACCGGGTCCAGCGAATGCTGCAAGGCTTCCGATGGGTAGATGCCCAAGGCTTGGCGCAGCCGTTCGGCCTTGGGCCAGGGCGTGTCCAGCAAATGGTTGGAGATGACATAGCGGCCGCTTCCCAGTTCGCGCGTCTGGCCGGGTGGCGGGCAGTTGCCCAGGTAGAACGCCGACGACAGGTCGCCGACGATAAGATTGAAGCCGTTATAGGCTTGGGCCGATGCGGCCGCGTGATGGACGTAGTCTCGGGGGCTTTCCTGGCCTTCCAGATAGCGGCTGCTCAATTCGCCCCGCGAAGGGGCCTGGGCCCTGAAGGCGGAAAGATCCCGGTAATTGGTCAGGAAGGCATAACGCCCCTGGCGGGTGATTCCCAGCCAGGTTCCGTGCGCCACCTCGTCGATGCCGGCAATGATGTCGGGACGCCGCAGCCACGGAGCGGCGAACCTGGCCGCCCTGGCATGGAACTCATCGCGGTTGGCGGCAATGAAAAGCGGCCAGTCGGGATGGGCCTGGATGGCCAGGTAGGCAATGCACATGAAGGCCCGGCGTCAAAGCATGGCAAGCGTCGTGCCGCGCTCGACATAGGCTCGCATGCGCACCGCGTCGCCGATGCGCGAGTAGCGGCCGGTGGAGTTGAGCAGCACCATGGCGACGTCGCGGCCGTCGATGCGGGTTACCATGACCAGGCATTCCCCGGCCTCGTTGATGAAGCCGGTTTTCGAAATCTTGATGTCCCAGCCGGGATTCTTGACCAGCTGATTGCTATTGTTGTAGGTAAGCTGGCGGCCGTTGTTGAGGGTGATCTGCTCGGTGTCGTCGGTGGTGTAGCGGTGGATCAGCGCCTGCTTGCTGGCGGCGCGCAGCAGCTTGACCAGATCGCGCGCCGTGGACACGTTTTCGGAGGAAAGCCCGGTGGGTTCGATGAAGTGAGTGTGGCGCATGCCCAGCGAGCGGGCCTTGTCGTTCATGGCGCGCACGAAAGCGGGCATTCCGCCCGGGTAGTAGCGTGCCAGCGCGTGGGCGGCCCGGTTCTCGGACGACATCAGGGCCAGATGCAGCATTTCGGCGCGGCTCAGGCGTGTGCCGACCGCCAGCCTGGAGCGCGAGTGGCGCAGATGATCGACATCGTCTTCGCTGATGGTAATGGGGTCGCTCATGGACAGTCCCGATTCGGTGACGATCAGGGCGGTCATGAGTTTGGAGATGGAAGCGATGGGGCGGACTTCGTCGCTGTTTTTGTCGTACAGGATGGTGGAGGTTTTCAGGTCGAGAACGAATGCGGCCTCGGAGCGCAACTGGGCAGAAGAATTGTCGAGCCCGGATTTAGGGCGGTGCATGATAATGTCGTCGAGTTGGCGTTCGCGCAGCCCGACCTGGATTTTGCTTGGCTTGCCGCTGGACCGCAGGCTGCGGCGCGTGACGATCTTGCTTTTTTGAACGCCTTTCCTGGCGGCGGCTTTTTTATGCTTGGCCGTCGAGGCTTTTTTGGCGGAGTGCGTTGATTGCGGCGTGGACGTGCGGGCATTGGCGACCGAGCACAGGCCAAAGGCAAGGATGATCAGATATGCGAATACCCAAAAAGGGGCTTTATTTTGAATAGCTTGCATAGGCCGCAGGTGTGAGGGAATGTTTTTGGGTCAGGCAAATCATATCAGAAAATTAAAATAACACCAATATATTAGTGAGTTACATTATCTTTTTAAAGGGATTTTTAAGGCCCGGCGCAAAAAACGTTGTGCTCGCCTGAATGCAGCGGTATTTTAGTGCCTCGTCAGCGTCTCAACATCAACAACTTCGCGGAATTTTCCATTCATGATCCGATTTGCGCGCTTTACCGTCCATGCATCCGCCGCCGTCCTGTTTTCCCTGCTTTGCCTGCTGCGTCCCGCCCTGGCTGAACCGTTCGACTCGACCCCGCGCGTGGCCGTGATCTCGGCTTTCGGACCAGAGCTCGATCTGCTGCTCGGCAAGCTGGAACAGCCGCATGAATACTTCGCCAATGGCGTCAAGTTCACGACGGGAGTGCTGCAGGGCAAGCCTGTGGTGCTGTTCCTGAGCGGCATAAGCATGGTCAACGCGTCGATGAACACGCAGCTGGCCCTCGACAGGTTCAAGATCACCCACATCCTTTTCAGCGGCATTGCCGGCGGGGTGAATCCCGATCTGCATATCGGCGACGTCACGGTGGCCGAGCGATGGGGGCAATACCTTGAATTGTTGATGGCCCGCGAGACCGCTCCCGGCGTGTACGGCAGCAAAGGCGATGGCGAAAATGCCGATTTGCCGCACTTCGGCATGATGTACACCCGGCCGGTCAAGGTGAAATCGGCCAGCCAGCCGCAAATACACAAGAAATTCTGGTTCGACGTCGATCCCGCCATGTTCGCCGTGGCCAAGTCCCTGAGCGGAGTCGAGCTTACCGCCTGCTCCGCGGCCGATCACTGCCTGGAGCGCCAGCCGCAACTGGTGGTGGGCGGCAACGGTGTTTCGGGAGCGGCCTTCGTCGACAACGCCAAGTTCCGCCGCTATGTCTTCAAGGCTTTCCACGCCAATGTGCTGGACATGGAAAGCGCGGCATGCGCCATGGTCGCGTACAGCAACGGCGTGCCCTTCATCGCTTTCCGCTCGCTGAGCGATCTGGCCGGCGGGGGCAAGGAGGCCAATGAAATGCACACATTCATGAACATCGCCGCCGACAATTCGGCCAAAGTCCTGCTGGCTTTCTTGCAGGCCTGGCAGGCGAAGGGGCAGCCATGACCAGCTCCGCGACCCCAGCCGGGCAGCCAGCCGGCCGCCAGATGGTGACCGAGTTGGTGCGGCGGTTCGGCCTGCAGCCGCATCCCGAGGGCGGCTACTATCGAGAAACCTATCGCTCCGGACACGATGTCCGGCGCCTGGATCCCGAGGCAGTGCGTAGCGCATCGACGGCCATTTACTATCTGCTCGACGGCGGGGCGTATTCGGCCTGGCATCGCATCGCCTCCGACGAGATCTGGCATTTCCATGCCGGAGATCCCTTGCTGGTGCATGTCCTGGAGGACGAGGGGCGGGTCGTCACGCATCGGCTGGGCAATGCCCTGCAGCTTGCCGACGGCGTTTTTCAGGCAGTCGTCCCCAAGGGGCGCTGGTTTGCCGCCGAGCCGGCGCGGCCGGGCGGTTTTTCCTTTGTCGGGTGCACGGTGGCGCCGGGCTTCGAGTTCAGCGAGTTCGAGCTTGCCCGCGCCGAGGACCTGCGGCCCTGGGCCGAGCATCACCCGGCATTGGTGCGGCGTTTGTTGAAACAGACGGGAGGAAATGAATGAATACAGGTGAATCCAGGGTAGCCTTGGTAACCGGAGCGGGAACCGGCATCGGACGGGCGGCGGCGCTGGCCTTGCTGAGGGATGGCTATCGTGTGGTGCTGGCCGGCCGCAGGCCCGAGCCCCTTGCCGGCGTCATCGAGGAGTCCGGCTTCGGTCAGCACGCCCTGGCTGCGCCGGCCGATGTCCGCGATCCCGATTCGGTCGAGCATTTGTTCGAGGTCTGCGTGCGCAAGTTCGGCAGGCTGGACGTCCTGTTCAATAACGCGGGAGTCAGCGCGCCGGCGACCCCGGTGGAAGACCTGGAGCTCGACCAATGGCAAAACGTGGTGGACGTCAATCTGACCGGCATGTTTCTTTGCATCCGCCAGGCTTTCCGCGTCATGAAGAACCAATGGCCCCGAGGCGGACGCATCATCAACAACGGGTCGATCTCCGCTTACTCGCCCCGGCCGGGCTCCATTGCCTACACGGCGACCAAGCATGCAGTCAGTGGCCTGACCAAGGCGGCATCGCTGGACGGACGGGAGCACGACATCGCGGTGGGCCAGATCGATATCGGCAACGCGGGAACCGACATGGCCTCGCGCATGGCAAAAGGGGTCAGGCAGGCCAACGGCGAGATCGTGCCCGAACCCCTCATGGACGTGGACATCGTGGGGCAGTCCGTCTTGTACATGGCCAACCTGCCGCTAGAAGCCAATGTACTGTTCCATACCGTAATGGCCACCAAGATGCCTTTCGTGGGGCGCGGCTGAATCATGGACACACTGCACAAACCCATTCCCCCCATTTGGGACGCCTGGCTGCGCTATGCCAAAAGCAATCCCCCCGTGACCCTGGGCCTCGGGGCCTCCGCATTGATCGTCATCTGGTTCGTCATCATCAGCCTGTATCAGGCGTTTGCGGGCGACGGCCATATTTTCATCGGGTACGCCTGGCGCGGGGGGCTGGCGGCATTCGGCGCGACGGCGCTCGGGGCCGTCAGCATCCTGGTGCTGCGCGGCATTACCGATCGCACGCAGGACATCATGCTGGGTTACGCGGCAGGCATGATGCTCTCGGCCAGTTCCTTTTCCTTGATCCTGCCGGGCCTGGAGGCGGGAACAAAGCTGTTCGGCAATGCGTCGCTGGGGGCCTTGAGCGTTGTCATCGGCCTGGCCCTGGGCGTGCTGCTGATGCTGGGGCTCGACTACTTTACTCCTCACGCACACGAGAACGCGGGAGCTTGCGGGCCGAACAATGAACGCATCGGCAGGATATGGCTGTTCGTGCTGGCCATCATTCTGCATAATTTTCCCGAGGGCATGGCGATCGGCGTCAGCTTTTCGCATGGCGACATGAGCGTCGGCCTGCCACTCACCACTGCCATTGCCATCCAGGACATTCCCGAAGGCCTCGCCGTCGCCATGGCATTGCGCGCGGCGGGCCTGTCCATGCGGCCGGCGATTCTGGTCGCGGTGGCTTCGGGCCTCATGGAGCCGTTGGGAGCGCTGGTCGGCGTGGGCATGTCCAGCGGATTCCCGGGGGCGTACCCCATCAGCCTGGGCCTGGCGGCGGGCGCCATGATTTTCGTGGTGTCGCACGAGGTCATTCCCGAAACGCATCGCAACGGGCATCAAACGGCGGCGACCATAGGGCTGATGGCGGGCTTCGCCACCATGATGTTCCTGGATACGGCGCTCTAGCGCACCGGCAGGAAATTGAAGAACAGCAGGCCCTGCACGTAATTGATGCCGACCCGGCGCAGGTTCTCGTCAAGTAGATTGGCCACCAGGTCCAGCCGGCCTATTATCTGCCCGAATTCGCGTTCGAAGCTGAGGTTGGCCTGGCCGCCGCTGATTTCATTGGACAGCAGCAGGGGCTGTCCTGCCGCGTTGCGCCGCGTGCTCAGCAGCCAGTCGGCGATCTCCACGTTCCGGGCGGCATTGTAGATGTGCTGGGCGCTCAACTGGTCGGATACATAGAAGCGCGTCTTGCCGTTATGAGCCTGGATGATCATGTCGGCCAGCCCGAAAACGAAGGCGGCGACCCGATCGCCCTGGTAGGCGGGATCCAGGGAAACCGAAAGAATCTGGATGTCGCCCAAGCCGCGAAGCTGGCGGGGCGCCTGTCCGCTGAGGATGGCGCTGCGCCCCGTCTTGATGGCGGTTTCCAGATCGGGGAAACCGGCTTTGCGCCATTCGGCGGGATTGCGGCGGTAGAGTTTCTCGAGCAGCCGGTTCAGGCTTTCCAGGTTGTCCCGCATGGCGATGGTGACCGTGCGGTTGAAATCGGTCTGGGCGAACTGGTCGAACGACATCTCCTCGTTGTGAGGGGTTTTCGCCGCCGGCGGGCCGTTGGCCGCGCATCCGCCCAAGCCCGCTCCCAGGGCCACGACAATGCCGGTTGCGATGATGCCTTTCATGCCGCCTCGAGGTGTTTGCGCCCGCTGGCGGTCATTCGATGTTCTGGGTTTGTTCGCGCAATTGTTCGATGAGCAGCTTGAGGTCGATGGCGGCTTGCGTGACGCTGAGGCTGCCGGCTTTTGATCCCAGTGTATTGGCTTCGCGGTTCATTTCCTGAAACAGGAAATCCAGCCGCTTGCCCAGGCTGCCTGGTTTGCCTTTGGCTGTTTGGTCCTTGCCCTTGGCGGCTGCGCCGCCGGTGGTCAGCAACAGGCGCAGCTCGCCCAGGTGCGAGCGCAGGCGGGCGAGTTCTTCGGCCACGTCGATGCGCAGGGAAAACAGCGATGTTTCCTGGGCGATGCGCGCCGACAGTTCGGCGCCGCTGATCTGGGCGAAGCCGCCCGGGCAGGCGGCCTGCAGGGCGTCGTGCAGCTTGGCGGCCAGCTTTTGCTGGTGCTCGGAAAGCAGCTGGGGCAGGACGAGTTCCACCTCGTCGACAATGCCGGCGATGCCGTCCGCGCATCCGAGCATGATTTGCGCAAGTCGTTCGCCTTCGCGTTCGCGGTTGGCCTGGAAGTCGGCCAGGGCCTGTTCCATGGCCTGCGCGCACATGGCGGTCCAGGTCTCGGGAGTGACGGCCTGGTCGTCGGCGCCCGAGCCCTTGAGCAGTTCGCCGAGCTGGGGAGCCGCGACATCGGGAATGTGCCGGCGGGCGCTGGCGAGCTGTTCGGCAACGGCCGTCACATAAGCGGGATCCAGGGTCTTGACGCTTTCGGCCTTGGCCCGCGAGTAGTTGACGCGGATGTCGACCTTGCCCCGGGCCAGGGTCTGTCCCAGCTTTTCGCGGATCATGCCTTCCAGCATGCGCAGGTCGTCGGGAAGACGGAAGTTGACGTCCAGGAACCGGCTGTTGACGCTGCGGAATTCGAGGGTCAGCGTTCCTTCTGGAGATTCGGCGCGGGCAGCGCCGAATGCGGTCATGCTACGAATCATGGAAGAGGGTGTCCTGCGCAAGGTGTCTACAATTTCTCTATTATTGCCCATATTCACACCCGCGTGCCCCAGGCGCTTTGTCCGATGGGGCGCGCGCCCGGCCAATCCCGTGCCGCCCCGGCGGCTTCACGGTCCATCAAATCAAGGAGCAGTTCTTGTCGACATCCAGCACTCAGCGCCCATCGGGGCGCGCCGCCGCCCAACTGCGGCCGCTTTCCATCGAAACCGGCTATACCCGCCACGCCGAAGGCTCGGTGCTCATCAAGGCCGGCGATACGCATGTGCTGTGCAACGCCAGCGTGCTGGACAAGGTTCCCCCGTTTTTGAAGGGCAAAGGGCAGGGGTGGGTGACGGCCGAATACGGCATGCTGCCGCGATCTACGCATACCCGCTCCGACCGCGAAGCGGCGCGCGGCAAGCAAAGCGGCCGCACCCAGGAAATCCAGCGTCTCATCGGGCGCAGCCTCAGGGCGGTATTCGACCTGCGCGCCCTGGGCGAACGCACCCTGCATCTGGACTGCGACGTCCTGCAGGCCGATGGCGGGACGCGCTGCGCAAGCATCACCGGCGCCTGGGTGGCGGCGGCGCTGGCTATGCGCAAGCTGGCGGCGCAAGGCCAGCTTGCGGGCGATCCCATCAAGGACAATGTCGCGGCGGTTTCGGTCGGCATGGTCGGCGGCCAGGCCGTGCTGGACCTTGACTACCCGGAAGACTCGGACTGCGATTCGGACATGAATATCGTCATGACCGGATCGGGCGGTTTCGTCGAAGTGCAGGGCACGGCCGAGGGCGATACCTTCGACCGCGTCTCCTTGAACACTTTGCTGGATCTGGCCCATGCCGGAATCAGCCAGTTGATCCAGGCGCAGAACCGGGCCTTGCGGGACGTCGGTTAAACTGGAAGCCGGCGCCGTTGCCCATTCCTTTATTTTCCGTCCCAGTCCCATGAATACCAGCAAAGTCGTCCTGGCCTCGAACAACCCGGGCAAGCTAAAAGAGTTTTCCGCCATTTTGTCTTCGGTGGGAATGAATATGGTGCCGCAAGGGGAGTTGGGGGTTTCCGAGGCGGAAGAGCCTTACGCGACTTTCGTGGAAAATGCGCTGACCAAGGCACGCCACGCCAGCGCCGCCACCGGGCTGCCCGCCCTGGCGGACGATTCGGGTTTGTGCGTCGATGCCCTGGGCGGCGCGCCCGGCGTGTATTCGGCGCGTTACGCGGCTATGAACGAGGGCGGGCAAAAATCCGACTCCGCCAATAACCGTCTGCTGGTAAGCCGGCTGGCGGGAGTGGCGAACAGGCAGGCCAGCTATATTGCCGTGCTGGTTTATGTGCGCAGCGTCGATGACCCACGGCCCATCATCGCCGAGGGCATATGGCAGGGCGAAATCGTCGATATGCCGCGTGGCGGGCACGGCTTTGGCTACGACCCCCATTTCCATCTGCCCGAGCTGGGGCAAACCGTCGCCGAACTGGAGCCCTCCGTCAAGAACAGCATCAGCCATCGGGCCCAGGCCCTGAAAAAGCTGCTGCAAGCCTTGCGCGAGCAAAGCGGCGCCTGAATGGTCCGTCCCGTTTTTTCCATCGTTCCGGAAGAAAAAATCCAACGCAGAAGCGACGCGGCCGGCGCGGGGCTGTCCGTGCTGACCAGCTTGCCGCCTTTGTCGCTGTACGTGCACGTGCCCTGGTGCGTGCGCAAATGCCCTTATTGCGATTTCAACTCGCACGAAGCCGGCGGCGAGATTCCCGAAGAGCAGTATCTGGAGGCCCTGCGCGCCGACCTGGAGCAGGCCCTGCCGTCGATCTGGGGACGACAGGTCGTCTCCATCTTCATTGGCGGGGGCACCCCCAGCCTGCTGTCCGCCGCCGCCGTCGACCAGATGCTGGCCATGTTCCGCGCCTACCTGAATCTTTGGCCGCAAGCGGAAATCACCATGGAGGCCAACCCCGGAACCGTGGAGGCCGCGCGTTTCCGCGAGTACGCGCGCAGCGGCATCAACCGCTTTTCGCTGGGCATACAAAGCTTCGACGATGCCGCGCTGCGAGCCCTGGGCCGCATCCACGACGCCAGGCAGGCCTGTGCCGCCATCGAAACCGCGCAGAACTGCGTCGAACGCGTCAACCTGGACATCATGTTCGCCTTGCCCGGCCAGACCATGGAGGAATGCGCCGCCGACCTGCGCCAGGCCATGTCCTTCCAGACCGAGCATCTGTCGCTTTACCACCTGACCCTGGAGCCCAACACCGTATTCGCCAAGTTTCCGCCCGCCGTGCCGGATGACGATACGAGCGCAGCCATGCAGGACCAGGTTGCCGAACTGGCGGAGCAGGGCGGCTGGGAGCGCTACGAGGTTTCCGCCTATGCCCGAAAGAGCGGGCGCTGCCGGCACAATCTCAATTACTGGGAGTTCGGCGATTACCTGGGCATTGGCCCCGGGGCGCACGGCAAGCTGTCGTTCCACGACAGAATCATCCGCCAGGCCAGGCTGAAGAACCCCAAAAGCTGGATGGAAAAAGCGCCGCTCATGAATGGCAGCCATCTGGCGGAAGACAGGCAGGTGCTGCCGGAAGAGCTGCCTTTCGAGTTCATGCTCAACGCGCTGCGCCTGCGGCAGGGCGTGCCGTCCAGCAGCTTTACCGAACGCACCGGGCTATCGCTGGCGGCCATCATGCCTTGCATCGATGCCGCCGTGGACAAGGGGCTGTTGCTTGCCGACCCCGCACGCTTGCAGGCCAGCCCGCTGGGATGGCGGTTTTTGAACGATTTGCTGGCGGAGTTTTTGCCCTGAGTTCTTTTTGCACTGCTATTGCACCGCATTTTGCCCCATAATGGGGCGTTGCACCGATTTCGAGCAGTCCATTTGCCTTCGCATCGCCATGCCGTGCCGATATTCCGGTCTTGAAACTGGCACGGTTATTGCTTTAGTGTCATTCAAGCAGCAATGCCAATGTTCGATATTTCCTTGATCCAGGAGTTTTTATGTCCACCCCCGAAGAAGTTGTTAAGCTAATTGCAGACCGCGAAGTCGCATTCGTCGACTTCCGCTTTACCGATACCCTGGGCCGCGAACACCACATGACGGTGCCGGGCCATACGGTGGACGAAGACAAGCTCGAATCCGGGCAGGCGTTCGACGGTTCGTCGATTTCCGGCTGGAAGGGCATCGAGGCATCGGACATGGTGCTGATTCCCGATACCGCCTCCGCCCGCCTGGACCCGTTCCGCGAAGAAACCACGCTGATCCTCACCTGCGACGTCGTCGAGCCTTCCGACCTCAAGGGCTACGACCGCGACCCTCGCTCCCTGGCGAAACGCGCCGAGGCCTACCTGAAGTCCAGCGGATTGGGCGACACCGCCTACTTCGGCCCGGAGCCCGAGTTTTTCGTCTTCGACGGCATTACCTGGAACGACGACGCCTCGGGCTGCTTCGTCAAGATCAAATCCGAAGAAGCGTCGTGGTCGCGCGGCCTCGAACTGGATGGCGGCAACCTGGGTCATCGGCCCAGCGTCAAGGGCGGCTATGTGCCCGTGCCTCCGGTCGATTCCTTCCAGGACATGCGTTCCGAAATGTGCCTGCTGCTCGAGCAGCAAGGCGTGCCGGTCGAAGTGCACCACCATGAAGTCGCGGGCCCGGGCCAGCTGGAAATCGGCACTCAGTTCAGCACCCTGGTCAAGCGCGCCGACTGGAACCAGATCTTGAAATACACCATTCATAACGTAGCCCACGTCTACGGCAAGACGGCAACCTTCATGCCCAAGCCCGTCGTCGGCGACAACGGCTCGGGCATGCATGTCCACCAGTCCATCTGGAAAGACGGGCAAAACCTGTTCGCGGGCAACGGCTACGCCGGTCTGTCCGAGTTCGCGCTGTACTACATCGGCGGCATCATCAAGCATGCCCGCGCCCTGAATGCCATCACCAACCCGGGCACCAACTCGTACAAGCGCCTCGTGCCCCACTACGAAGCACCGGTCAAGCTGGCATACTCGGCCCGCAACCGCTCGGCGTCGATCCGCATTCCCTACGTCGGCAGCCCCAAGGGCCGCCGCATCGAAGCGCGCTTCCCCGACCCCCTGGCCAACCCTTATCTGGCTTTCTCGGCCTTGATGATGGCCGGCCTGGATGGCGTGCAGAACAAGATCCACCCCGGCGATCCCGCCGACAAGAATCTGTATGACCTTCCGCCTGAAGAAGACGCCAAGATCCCGACCGTGTGCGCCTCGCTCGAAGAAGCGGTGGCCGCCCTGGATTCGGATCGCGAATTCCTGACGCGCGGCGGTGTGTTCAGCAATGACATGCTGGATGCCTATATCGAACTCAAGATGGCCGAGATCACGCGCCTGCGCATGACCACCCATCCGGTCGAGTTCGATATGTACTACAGCCTTTAACCTTTGCCATGCCGGGCAGGCCGTAACCTTATGCTGAATATCGAAAGTTACGACCTGCTCGCCACCGCGGTCATCCTGCTCGACGAACAGGGCAGGGTGCGGTATGCAAACATCAGCGCGGAAGAACTGTTCGGGCTGTCGCGCAAGCAGTTGCTCGGGGCTTTCGGCAGCGCCTTGTTCGGGTCGGATGCCATGCTGGAGCCGCGTTTCCTGGATGCGGTTCACGGCAAGTATGGCGTGCTGCGCCGGGACATCACCATCCGGCAGGCCGAAGCCGCCGTGCCGGCGAGCCTGGTGCTCGTGCCTCTGGAAGGCCAGCCCTGGAGCGCCTTGCTCGAAATCCGCGGGCTGGACCAGCACGATCAACTGGACCGCACTTTGCAATTGAGCAAAGAACTCAAGGTTCAGCGCGAATCGCTGCGCAATCTGGCGCACGAAGTCAAGAACCCTTTGGGCGGCATACGCGGCGCGGCGCAGCTTCTCGAAGCCGAGCTGCCGCCCGATCATCCTTTGCGCGAGTACACCAGCGTTGTCATCGCCGAGGCGGATCGCCTGAGGGGGCTCATCGACCGATTGATCGCGCCGCAGGAAGAGGGGCTGAGCAGGCTCCCGTTCAATATCCATGAAATCTGCGAGCGGGTGTATACCTTGCTGCGCGCCGAGTTTTCCGCGCAGATCGACATTTCACGGGATTACGACGCCTCGGTGCCCGACCTCGCGGGAGACCCCGCGCGCCTGGTGCAGGCCTTGCTGAACATCGCCCGCAACGCCGCGCAGGCCCTCGTCGAGAGCGGTTCGGTGGCCGAGCCCAGGCTGATCCTGCGCACACGCATAGGGCGACAGCTGGTGCTGGCAACCCGCCCGGTGCGCATGGGCGTCGTGGTGTCGGTCATCGACAACGGCCCGGGCGTGCCGCAGGATCTGCATGACAAGATCTTTCATCCGCTGGTCACGGGGCGCGCCAACGGCACGGGCCTGGGCCTGAGCCTGGCGCAAGAATTCGTGCAGCAGCACGGCGGGGTCGTGGAATTCGATTCGCGGGAAGGCCACACCGAATTCCGCATGATCCTGCCTTTGGAGTCAGTATGAAACCGGTATGGATAGTCGACGACGATCAAAGCATACGCTGGGTGCTGGAAAAGGCCCTGGCCCGAATACCCTTGCCGACGCAAAGCTTCGCGTCGGCCGGCGCCATGCTCGACGCGCTGGAGTTTTCAATGCCTTCAGTGCTGGTCACCGATATACGCATGCCGGGCAAAGATGGCTTGACGCTTCTGCAGGAGATCAAGCGGCGCCATCCCGATCTTCCCGTCATCGTCATGACCGCTTTTACCGATCTGAACAGCACGGTCGCGGCTTTCCAGAAGGGCGCTTTCGACTACCTGGCCAAGCCCTTCGACATCAATGACGCGGTGGCGCTGATCCAAAGGGCGGCGGCCAGCAAGCCCGAGGCCGACACGCAGGCGCCGGTCGCCGCCGACCCCTCCGCGGGACGCATCATGCTGAAATCGTCGTCCGTCGCCATGCAGGAGGTGTTCCGCGCCATCGGCCGGCTGGCGGTTTCCCCTGCCACCGTGCTCATCACAGGCGAATCGGGAACCGGCAAGGAACTGATCGCACGGGCCCTGCATACGCACAGTCCCCGCGCCAACGGTCCGTTCATCGCCCTGAACGCCGCGGCGATACCGCGCGACCTGCTCGAGGCCGAGCTGTTCGGGCACGAGCGGGGCGCTTTTACCGGCGCTACGCATATGCGGCGCGGCCGCTTCGAAGAGGCCGACGGCGGCACCTTGTTCCTGGACGAGATCGGCGACATGCCGTTCGAGCTGCAGACCCGCCTGCTGAGAGTGCTGGCCGAAGGCAGTTTCTACCGGGTAGGCGGCTCGCAGGCGGTTTCCGTCAACGTGCGCATCGTCGCCGCGACCCATCAGCCGCTGGAGCAGCGGGTGGCCCAGGGCCTGTTCCGCGAGGATCTGTTCCATAGGCTCAATGTCATTCGATTGCGCCTGCCGCCGCTGCGCGAGCGCAAGGAAGACATTCCCGCGCTGGTCGAACTGTTCCTGCAGAACAGCGCCCGCAGCCTGGGGGTTTCGGTGCGCCATATTACGCCGGAGGCCATGCAGGCGCTGATCGCCTTCGACTACCCGGGCAACATCCGGCAATTGGAGAACTTTTGCCACTGGCTGACGGTGATGTCGTCCGGCCAGCAGGTCGGCTACAAGGATCTTCCGCCCGAAATCATGGCGGCGGCCAGGGCCGATGGTGCAAGAGAGACCGCGGCGCCCTCAAACCAGGCGCCGGCGGGCCCGGCCCAGGCCGAGCCGGTGCGGGCCGGAGTCTCGCCGGCTGGAGGCAGTGGCTCATGGACGGCCCTGCTGGCCGGCGAAACACAAAGCAAGCTGAACCGCAACGAACCGGCCATCATGGCCACGCTGTTGCGCGAATTCGAGTCGGTGCTGATCAACACCGCGCTTGCGCATTGCCGCAACCGGCGGGCCGAAGCCGCGCAGCGCCTGGGCATAGGCCGCAATACGCTTACGCGCAAATGCCAGGAACTGGGTATCGACAAAGGCGGCGCTGAATAAAGCCGCGCCGGGCCGTCAATCCGCATTCATGCGCAAGCCGGCTTGGGCGCGTTGCGCCATCAGCGCTTCGCGGCGTATGAAGCCGCCGACGAATTCATTGGCCGGCCGCTCGTGCAAGGCGCGGGGCGTATCCCATTGAAGCAGCGCTCCTTCATGCATGATGCCGATGCGATCCGCGATGGCGAACGCCTCGGCCTGATTGTGGGTGACCAGCAGCGCGGTATGGCCTGTTTGCCTGAGGATGTCGCGCACTTCGAAGGCCAGGCGCTCGCGCATGTCGACATCCAGGTTCGAGAAGGGCTCGTCCAGCAGCAACAGTTCGGGCCCGGGCGCCAGGGCACGCGCCAACGCAACGCGCTGCTGCTGGCCGCCCGACAGTTCGTGCGGATAGCTTCGCGCCGAGCCGGCCAGGCCCACCAGTTCGAGCAGTTGTTCCACGCGCGCGATACGCTGCTTCTTGTCGAGGCGGCGCAAGCCGAACGCCACGTTTTTCTCGACGGTGATATGCGGGAAAAGCGCGTAGTCCTGGAACATCATTCCTACGCGGCGGCGTTCGGGTTCGATCTGGGTTTCCTTCGACGACAGTATCTCCCCGCCAAGGCGGATGGAGCCTGCGCGCAAGGGCTCGAAGCCGGCGATGGCGCGCAGTATCGTGGTCTTGCCGCAGCCCGATGCGCCGAGCAGGCAGCCTATATGGCCTTTCTCCAGGCCGAGCGACAGGTTTTCCACGACTTGCCTGATGCCCTCGGGCGTGTCGTAGGCGAGCGAAAGGTGGTCGAGATCGAGCAGGGTGGACATGGATCAG
This sequence comes from Eoetvoesiella sp., assembly GCF_035555955.1. Lineage (NCBI taxonomy): Bacteria > Pseudomonadati > Pseudomonadota > Betaproteobacteria > Burkholderiales > Alcaligenaceae > Eoetvoesiella > Eoetvoesiella sp. Next base: position 137,810 of record NZ_DATMGA010000066.1, read on the forward strand.
TACCGGGGTGCGAGTTGGTGGCGCGCCAGCAGAACAACCGGGGCGATCCCGGCCAGGACGATGGCCAGGGCGGCGACGGCGCCTTCTTCGTAGGTGCCTCGCGCCGCCTCCGCGTAAAGCCAGGTGGCCAGTGTTTCGAAATTGACGGGCCTGAGCAGCAGGGTGGCCGGCAGTTCCTTCATGGCGTCCACGAAAACCAGCAGCGCCGCGGCGCCCAGGGCGGGGCGCAGCAATGGCAGGTGCACCCGCCGCAGCGTACCCGTGGACGTTTCGCCCAGGAGCCGCGCCGCATGCTCGAGTGAAGGCGGGATGCGCGCCAGGCCGGACTCGATGCCGCCCACAGAGATGGCCAGGAAGCGGATGGCATATGCGCCCACCAGGACGCCGCTCGAACCCATGAGGATCAGGCCGGGCGGCGCAGAGGTGAAAAGCCCTGCCAGCCAGGAAAGCAGGCCGTCGGCCAGTCCCACGGGAGCGAGCAGGCCGATGGCAAGAACCGTGCCGGGCAATGCATAGCCCATGGTGGACAGCCGCGCCGCCGCGCTCGTGAATGGGCTTCGGCCTGTTTGCGAGCGGCGGGCCGCCCAGGCGACGACCAGGCCGCAGGCCATGGTGGCGGCCGTGGCGAGGAGGGCGATGCGGACCGTGTTGTAGCCGCTATCGAGCAGTTGTTCGGAAACACCGCCGGCATAGTGCAGATGCTTGCGTGTTTCGTTGAGCAGGTACAATGCCGGCGCGGCGAAGCCGGCCGCAACGGGCAGCCAGCCCAGCGCCATGGCCGCTACCGCCCGGACGCCGCGCAGCCGTACAGGCTGCATGGGACGCATGCGCTGGGTATTGCCGTAGCGCTCGCGCTTGCGCGCGCGCCGCTCCAGCAGGATAAGCGCCGCAACCAGGGCCAGCATGGCAAGCGCTATTTGCGCGGCACCCGCCAGGTCCGAGCGCGTCACCCATGTGGTGTAGATGGAGACGGTAAGGGTCTGAACCCCCAGGAATTCGGACGCCCCGATGTCGTTCAGCGTTTCCAGCAGAACCAGGCTGACGCCAACCGCGATGGCGGGCCTGGCCATGGGCAGCGCCACATGCAGAAAGGCGCCGCGGCGGCTCAGCCCCAGCATGCGGCCGGCCTCGATCAGGCTTGCCGCCTGGGTGGAAAACATGATCCGGGTGCTCAAGTAGACGTAGGGGTACAAGACAAAGCCCAGCAAAAAAATGGCCCCGGGCAGGCTGCGCAAGTCGGGAAGACGGAAGTCGCGAGGGCTGTCGTAGCCCAGCACATCGCGGATCAGTGTCTGGACCGGGCCTATGGGGTGCAGGATATCGAGATAGGCGAACGCCACGATATAGGTAGGCACGGCCAGGGGAAGAAGCAGCGCCCATGACAGGCTGCGGCTGGTGGGAAACGAATAGGCCGTTACCAGCCAGGCGGCGCCGGCGCCAAGAACTGCGGCCAGGGCGCCGACGCCGGCCATCAGCAGCAGCGTATTGCCCGCGGCAATGGGCAATACATACTGCAGCAGGTGCGACCAATGGTCCAGCGTCCCTTGGGTCGCCAGCCAGCCCAGCGCGGCGACCGGCGCGGCTACGCATGCGGCGATAGCCAGGGCGCCGCAACGCCAGCCGCCATCGCCGCTAATTGTCGAAGCCAACCTTATCCACCAGTTGGCTGGCTTCTTTGCGATGCTTGGCGATTTCAGCCAGGGGCAGGGGATCGACAACCAGCGGCCCGAAGCCGGCGACGACGGGATCCAGCTTTACGCCGGCCCTGACCGGATATTCATAGTTGGCGTTGGCATACAGGCTTTGGGCTTTTTCCGAGACCAGGTATTCCAGCAGGCTGACCGCCTGGGCTTTGTTCGGTGCGTGCCTGGCCACCGACGCTCCGGAAATGTTGACGTGGGTGCCCCGGTCGTGCGCTTGTTCGAAGACAGGGCGGACGACGTCGATGGCATCGCCCCATTTGCGGGCGTCGGTGCCGGGTTTGGCGTTTTTCATGTGGCCGACGTAATAGGCGTTGGCGATACCGACATCGCAGATGCCGCCCAGGATGTCGCGCGCCACGTCGCGGTCGCCGCCAGCCGCCTTGCGGCCTAGATTGGCCTTGACGCCGCGCAGCCAGGTTTCGGTGCGCGCGGCGCCGTTATGGGCGATCATGGCGGCAACCAGCGCCGTGTTGTAGGGATGCTGCCCCGAGCGGATGCAAACCTTGCCCTTCCATCTGGGGTCGGCCAGCGATTCGTAGGTCAGGCCCTTGGCGTCGATGCCCTTGGCCACGTAAGCGACGCGGTCGCGCAGCGACAGGGCGAACCATTGATGGTCGTCGCCGCGCAAATTGGCGGGGATGACGCTTTCCAGCACCTTGGAGTCGATGGGTTGGGTAACCCCGCCCTGGACGAGATCGACGAGATTGCCGATATCGACGGTCATGAGGACGTCGGCGGGGGATTTTTCGCCTTCCGCCTTGACGCGTTCGAGCAGGCCGTCCTTGATGAAGACGGTATTGACCTTGATGCCGCTGTTGGCGGTGAACTGTTCCAGAATCGGCTGTATGAGCTTGGGTTCGCGGGTCGTGTACAGATTGACTTCGGCGGCTGCCGCCAGGGAAGACGAGAAAGCCAGGCCGGCCAGTATCAATGACCCAAGCAGGGGCGTAAGCGTTCGAGATGAGCGCATGGTGATCCTTTTGTGGAAAGTGGAATGGACTGCGGGGAGCGGCTGCGTGGGAATCAACGTTATATATCTAAATAAAAATAATTCTTATGTAGATATACAATAACTATATCAGACAATTTTGACGAAAACAACTTTACAAGGCAAAAAAGAGCGTATACGCTGTATATCACTGAGCTTTGATTTGCACCTGCAGTAGGGTTTTTGTTCGAGTCAAAGTAAGTTTCAGCGTAGAAGCAACGCGATTTGCCAAGAATATGTTTTAGTTTTATTTGATATGTTCGCACAAACTGTTGTTTTATGGGCAATATGCCAAATACGCTAAAATTGTTTCTTTGTAGATCCGAAGATTTATTCGGGCCTGGTGCAATTAGCATGTTTGCACTCTTTTTTGACTCTACCCGGCTTTTGATTCCAGACTCTTCGCAATCTGTTCAGACCCCGGGTTTTATATAGACAGACAGCCATGGCAGCCTTCAATTCCGAGCAAGTTCTTAGTGTCCGCCACTGGAACGACACCCTGTTTTCCTTCACGACCACACGTGACACCGCGCTGCGTTTTCACAACGGCCACTTCGTCATGCTGGGTCTAGAGGTGGAAGGAAAGCCCCTTATGCGCGCCTACAGCATTGCCAGCGCCAACTACGAAGAAAACCTCGAATTCCTGAGCATCAAGGTTCCCAACGGGCCGCTTACCTCGCGTTTGCAGCACCTCAAGGTGGGCGACTCGGTTCTGGTCAGCAGAAAGCCGGTGGGCACCCTGGTCGTCGACGACCTCAAGCCCGGCAAGCATCTGTACCTGTTCGCCACGGGCACCGGCCTGGCGCCTTTCATGAGCATCATCAAAGATCCGGACATCTACGACCGCTTTGAAAAAGTGGTTCTTCTGCACGGCGTCCGGCATGTCAGCGAACTGGCCTATGCCGACTACATCCAGAACGAACTGCCGGCCAACGAGTATTTCGGCGAAATGCTCAAGGACAAGCTTATCTACTATCCCACCGTAACGCGTGAATCATTCCGCAACCAGGGGCGCATCACCACCGTCGTCGAAAACGGCAAGTTGTTCGAAGACATCGGCCTGCCGCCCCTCAATCCGGAAACCGACCGGGCCATGCTGTGCGGCAGTCCCGCCATGCTGACCGATATCTGCAAGATGCTCGACGATCGCGGCTTCGTCGTGTCGGCGGGTGTCGGCGAACCGGGCGACTACGTGATCGAGCGCGCCTTCGTCGAAAAATAATCGACGGCGTTTCAATCCGGCCCCCGCAGGTTCGGGTTTGTCCTAGCGGAAATGCCTTCCGCGCGGCGCAAATCCTGGCTGCGGGGGCTTTTAATTTTTGCTATAGCTGTTTAAACTCTGATAGAAGTTATTGTTTAATTATTTCAGAGAGTTATTCATGGCCAAGCAAATCATTCACACGGACGCGGCCCCCGCCGCGGTCGGCCCTTATTCGCAGGCGGTTGTTGCGGGCTCGGGAAAAACGGTTTATTTGTCGGGCCAGATCGGGCTTGAACCGGGAACGGGAGAACTGGTTTCCGAGAACTTCGAAGGGCAGGTCCGGCAATCGTTCGCCAATATGCAGGCGGTCATCGAGGCCGCCGGCGGCACCCTGGACAGCATCGTCAAGCTCACGCTGTTTCTGACCGACCTCAGCAAGTTCGCCAGCGCCAACGCCATCATGGCCGACATCATTCCCCAGCCTTATCCGGCGCGCTCCACCATAGGCGTGGCCAGCCTGCCCAAGGGCGCCCAGTTCGAAGTCGAGGCGGTCATCGTCATTTAAGTACCGATAGCCCCGCACCCGCCGCTTATTCATGGCAAACACGCAGCGCAAGCGCCAGGCCGCGGAGACCGCCGCGCCGGGCGGCGCCACGGCAACCTCGCTGCTGGAGCGCAAGCTCCAGCGCCTGGGCCTTACAGATCCTCAAAGCTGTATCGTGCACCTGCCCATACGCTACGAAGACGAAACCCGCATCGTGCCCGTTGCCTCTCTTCGTCCCGGACAGCCGGCGCAAGTCGAGGTCGAAGTGCTGCGCAGCGAAGTGCTGTTCCGCCCAAGGCGGCAGTTGTCCGCCCTGGTGAGCGACGGCAGCGGCGACCTGGTCTTGCGCTGGCTCAATTTTTACTCCAGCCAGGAAAGACAGCTGGCGGCCGGCAAGCGCCTGAGGGTCAGGGGCGAAGTGCGAAACGGCTTTCAAGGGCTCGAAATGGTGCACCCCAGGGTGGGAGCGGCAGGGGGGCCGCTGCCTGCCGCATTGACGCCGGTCTATCCCACTACCGACGGCCTTTCCCAGCCAGCGATCAGGCGGGTCATCGACAAGGCCCTGGAAACGGCGAACCTCGACGACACTCTGGACTCCACGATCCGCGAGCGCTACGGCCTGATTCCCTTCGACGAAGCCATACGGGTGCTGCATCACCCGCCGGCCAATGTGTCGTACGACGATCTCATCGAGCGCGGACATCCCGCCTGGCGGCGCATCAAGTTCGACGAGCTTCTGGCCCAGCAGCTTTCGCTGGCGCTGGCGCGGGCCGCGCGCCTGGAGCAGCGGGCCGAACCTTTGGCGAAGACCGGCGGCCTGGTCCGCGCCTTGCTCGATGCCTTGCCGTTCAAGCTCACGGCGGCGCAAAAGCGCGTCGTGGCCGAGATTTCCCATGACCTGAAGCGCTCGTTTCCCATGCACCGCCTGCTGCAGGGCGACGTGGGCAGCGGCAAGACCGTTGTCGCTGCCCTGGCGGCGGCCCAGGCCATAGCTTCCGGGGCGCAGGTTGCGATCATGGCGCCAACCGAAATCCTGGCCGAGCAGCATTTCATGAAACTGGCCGATTGGCTTGCGCCCCTGGGTGTGCGGATAGCCTGGCTGACCGGCAGCCTGAGCGTCAAGAAGCGCCGCGAAGCCACGGCAAGCATCGCCAGCGGCGAAGCGCAGCTGGCCATCGGCACCCAGGCGCTTATCCAGGACAAAGTGGATTTTGCGCGGCTGGGCCTGATCGTGCTCGACGAGCAGCACCGGTTCGGCGTCGGCCAGCGGCTGGAGCTAAGCCGCAAGGGCGAGGGCTCGGCCGGCCTGGCCGAGCTGATTCCCCACCAGTTGAACATGAGCGCCACACCCATACCGCGCACGCTGGCCATGACGTTCTTCGCCGATCTGGATGTGTCGGCCATCGACGAACTGCCGCCTGGGCGCAGCCCGGTCGTGACCAAGCTTGTCTCGGATACGCGCAGAACCGAAGTGGTCAGCCACGTGCTTACCGAAATCCGCGCCGGGCGGCAGGCGTATTGGGTCTGTCCGCTGGTCGAGGAAAGCGAGGTGCTGCAATTGCAGACGGCTGTCGATACGCACGCCTGGCTGGCCCAGGAACTTCCCGGCCTGCGCGTCGGCCTGGTCCATGGCCGCCTCAAGCCCGATGAAAAAGCCGGCGTCATGAGCGATTTCCGGGCGGGGCGCCTGGACGTGCTGGTTGCAACCACCGTCATCGAGGTCGGGGTCGACGTGCCCAACGCCACGCTGATGGTCATCGAACATGCGGAACGGTTCGGCCTGGCGCAGCTGCATCAGTTGCGCGGCAGGGTGGGGCGGGGCAGCGGGCAATCGGTATGTGTGCTGTTGTACCAGGGTCCGCTTTCGCAAATCGCCCGGCAGCGTTTGCGGGCCATGTACGAAACGACCGATGGTTTTGAAATAGCCAGGCGCGACCTGGAGCAGCGAGGGCCCGGCGAATTCCTGGGAGTTCGCCAGTCCGGGGCCGCTTTGCTCAGGTTTGCAAACCTGGAAACGGACGCCTTGCTGCTGGAGCAGGCGCAAACCCTGGCCGCCGAGTTGTTGAAAAACGGCTCCGGCATTGCGCAACGGCATCTGGCGCGCTGGATGCGCGGCAAGCAGGATTTTCTTCGCACCTGACCGGCTGGCGGCGCCGCCTTGCTTTCGCGGCAAGACGGCGCAAGGCGGGCGCGGCCATTGTTTATTGTTTTATGACAGGAATAGTATGACCCTGACTGAGCTTAAGTACATTGTGGCTGTAGCCCGTGAACGCCATTTCGGCCGTGCCGCCGACGCCTGTTTCGTCAGCCAGCCCACGCTGTCGGTCGCCATCCGCAAGCTCGAGGACGAGCTGGGCGTGGTCCTGTTCGAGCGCGGTGGCGCCGAAGTGGGCGTCACACCCATCGGCCTGCGTGTCGTCGACCAGGCGCAGCGCGTGCTCGAGGAAGCCACCAACCTCAAGGAAATCGCCCGCCAGGGACACGACCCGCTGGCCGGTCCGTTGCGCGTGGGGGTCATCTACACTATCGGGCCGTACCTTCTGCCCAGGCTGGTGCCGGCGCAAATCGAGATCACGCCACAGATGCCGCTGATTCTGCAGGAAAACTACACGACGCGCCTGTTGGAGCTTTTGCGCCAGGGGGAAATCGACTGCGCCATCGTCGCCTTGCCGATTCCCGACTCGGGACTGATGGTCCAGCCCTTGTACGACGAGCCTTTCGTCGTGGCCGTGCCCAAAAGCCATCCGTGGGCCAAGCTCAAGGAAATCCGCTCTTCCGACCTGAAGAACGAAACCATGCTGCTGCTGGGCACGGGGCATTGCTTCCGCGACCAGGTGCTGGAAGTCTGCCCCGAGCTTTCGCGCTTCTCGGCGTCGAGCGAGGGTATACAGCGCACCTTCGAAGGCTCCTCGCTGGAAACCATCCGGCATATGGTGGCGGCGGGCATCGGCATTACCGTGCTGCCGGCCAGTTCGCTTTCGGTGCACAACGCGCAAAGCGATCTGCTGGCCTACGTTCCTTTCGTCAAGCCGATTCCCGACCGGAGGGTCGTGCTGGCATGGCGTAAAAGCTACCCGCGCCCCACGGCCATCGAGGCGCTGATTTCGGCAATACACCGAAGCCGGCTGCCCGGCGTGGAGTATATCGGCGACGAACGCGCGCAGCATCCCCAACCCGCCTGACACCGGCCTGCAAACAGGCTTTGCGGGCCGGTGCGTGCGGCGCTGACCGGGCCTGGGCGGGCTGCGCCCATGGTATGCTAGCTATAGTCTTCTCCACTCGTCCAACCACCTTTTTTCCGTTCATACCACCAGGAGCACTCATGGCTAAGGCAACCGCAAAAACAGGCAAGGGCATCATGATCGATATCGGTATTTCCGAGAAAGACCGCGCGGCGATAGCGACCGAGTTGTCGAAGATGCTGGCCGATTCCTACACGCTGTACCTGACCACCCATAACTTCCACTGGAACGTCACCGGGCCGCTGTTCAGCACCCTGCATCAGATGTTCATGACGCAATACACCGAGGAATGGCAGGCGCTGGACTCCATCGCCGAACGCATACGCGCCCTGGGCCATTACGCGCCCGGCACCTACAGCGAATACGCCCGGCTGGCCTCCATCAAGGAACCCACGTCGGTGCCCGACGCCGAGGAAATGATCCGCATCCTGGTCAAGAACAACGAGGCCGTCGCCAAGACCGCGCGAACCGCGCTGAAAAAGGCGGATGCGGCCGACGACCAGCCCACGGTCGACCTGCTTACCGCGCGCCTCGACGTCCACGAGAAAAACGCCTGGATGCTGCGCAGCCTGCTGCAATAGGCCGGCCCGTGTCCAGGCTTTTCAGCCGTTTCCTGGCGGCAGCGGCAGCCAGCCTGCTTGCGGCCGGCGCCATGGCCGCCGAACCTTTGCGCATTGCCGTGGCCGGCCCCCTGACCGGGCCGGTTACGCAATACGGCGTCATGGTCCGGCAGGGCGTTGCCACGGCAATCGAGCAAATCAACAAGGCGGGCGGGGTGCTGGGCCGCCAGCTCGAAGAAGTCGACTACGACGACAGTTGCGAGTCCAAGCAGGGCCCCGTGGTTGCCAACCGCATCGTCAATGACGGCGTCGGGTACGTAGTGGGACATGTCTGCTCCGGCCCGGCCATTGCCGCGGCCAGCATCTACAACACCGAAGGCATCGTCATGATCACGCCGTCGGCGACGGCGCCCGCCGTCACGCAGGGCAAACATTACGATTTCATTTTCCGCACCATAGGGCGCGACGACCAGCAAGGCCCGGCCGCCGCCGGGTTCATCGCCACGGCCGTCAAGCCGAAAAAGGTCGCCATCCTGCACGACAAGCAATCCTACGGATTCGGCATAGCCAGCGCTGTGCGCAAGGGCCTGGAAGGCGCCGGCGTGCCGGTCGTGCTGTTCGAAGGCATCAACGCCGGGGACAGCGACTATTCGGCCATCATCACCCGCCTCAAAAGCGTCCAGGCGGATTTCGTGTATTTTGGCGGCTACCATCCGGAAATGGGCTTGCTGTTGCGCCAGGGCGCCGAGCAGGGCCTCAAGGCCCAGTTCATGGGGCCCGAGGGCGTGGGCAATCCCGACATCAATGCCATCGCCGGCTCCGCCGTCGAGGGCATGCTGCTGACCTTGCCCCTCGACCCGTCCACCGATCCCGCCAACGCCGCCATCGTCAAGGCGTTCCGCGACAAGAACCGCGATCCGGGCGGGGCCTTCCAATTGCCCGCTTATGCCGCGGTGCAGGCCATCGCCGACAGCATCAAGGCCGTAGGAGACGATCCCGTCAAGGTCGCCGCCTGGCTGCATGCGCATTCGTTCAACACCCCGCTGGGCGAAATATCCTGGGACAAGCAGGGCGATCTCAAGAATTTTCGATTCAACGTCTATCGCTGGCACAGCGACGGCACGAAGACGCTTTATAAATAAAGCATATGGGCGGGTTGCCGCCAATATCCCAGAAGCCGCGGCGGCTGTAGCCGGCAATAAAAAACCGTACAATATTGCACCTATGAACCACGAACTCAATCTTGCCTTCATCGGCGGCGGCAATATGGCCGGCGCGCTGGCTTCCGGCCTTATCGGCAAGCGCTGCGGCGCCTCCGACGTGCACATTGTCGACATCAACGAATCCACCCTCGACCAATGGCGCGAAAAGGGCGCGAGCGTAGCGCTGCGGCCCGATGCCGCGCTGTCAGGCCGACGCGTCTGGGTGTTCGCGGTCAAGCCGCAGGTCATGCGCGAAACCGTCGCCAGCTGCAAACCCTTTTTGCAGCCCGACACGCTGGTCGTCAGCATTGCCGCCGGCATTTCCAGCCAGACCATTTCGGACTGGCTGGGCGAGCCCGGCCGTCCATGGACCCGCCTGGTGCGCTGCATGCCCAACACGCCCGCCCTCATTGGCGCCGGCGCGACCGGCATGCTGGCCCTGCCGGGCGTGTCCGAGGCCGACAAAGCCGTCGCGCAGCAACTGTTCCGCGCGGTGGGCGAAGTTGCCTGGGTCGACAGCGACCAACTGCTCGACGCGGTAACCGCCTTGTCGGGCAGCGGCCCGGCCTATGTCTTTCTGTTCATCGAAGCCCTTATCGAAGGCGGCCGGAAACTGGGGTTGTCGGCCGAGCAGGCCCGGCTGCTTGCGCTGGGAACGCTCAATGGCGCCACCCAGCTTGCGGCGCTGTCGCCCGAATCCCCGGCCACGCTGCGCGACCGCGTGACGTCCAAAGGGGGCACCACGGCCGCCGCCCTCGATGTATTCAAGCAGCAAAATTTCACCGCCGTCGTGCAGCAGGCCATGCAGGCCGCCTACGACCGCGCCGCCGATCTTTCCCGCGAGTTCGCTCAATGACTTCTTCTTCCAGAACCTTTCTGCCCATGACCGGCAAGCAGTTTCTCGCCGCGGTCGGCGCGATGTGCGCCGTGGTCGTCGGATCCAATATTCTCGTTCAGTTCCCCATCAATCAGTGGCTGACCTGGGGCGCCATTTCCTATCCCATCGCCTTTCTGGTGTCCGACCTGCTGAACCGCCGCTTCGGCCCGTCCGCAGCGCGGCGCGTCGTCGTCGCCGGCTTTGTCGCCGCCGTCGTCTTTTCCGTTTGGGCGGCCACGCCCCGCATCGCCCTGGCTTCGGGCATGGCGTTCCTGTTCGCGCAACTGCTGGACATCACCGTATTCAACCGCTTTCGCGAGCAACGCTGGTGGCGCGCTCCGCTGCTGGCCGGCGTAGCCGGCGCCACGCTCGATACGTGCATCTTCTTCAGCGTGGCCTTTGCCGGCACGGGCATCGACTGGGTGTCGCTGCTTACCGGCGACCTGGCCGTCAAGCTGGTGGTCAACGCCACCATGCTGGTTCCTTTCCGGGTGCTGATGTGGAACCTGGGCCGGCCCGCCTTGCTTGGCTCCGGCATGGCGGACAATCTGCGCCGAAGCACCCAATAGCCGCCCGGCCGGCGCTTGTGCGTGGTGGAACTGCTTCCCCAGATTACCCAGCAAGTTTTCAACGGCCTCTCCCTGGGGGCCATCTATGCCCTGATCGCCATCGGCTACACCATGGTGTATGGCATTATCGGCATGATCAATTTCGCCCACGGCGAAATCTACATGATAGGCGCCTATTCCGGCCTGGTGGCCTTGTCCGCCATCGGCCTGCACAGCGGCTTGCCGCTGGCGCTGATTATCCTGGCCATGCTGCTGGTGGCGGGCGCAGTGACCGCCGCCTATGGCTACGCCATCGAAAAAATCGCCTATGCGCCGGTCCGCGGAGGGCATAGGCTGGCGCCGCTGATCACGGCCATCGGCATGTCCATATTCCTGCAGAACTGGGTGGCCCTGGGACAGGGCGCGCGCGACGTCGCCGTTCCGGCCCTGCTGCCCGGTTCGCTGCAGTTCGCGTTTACCGGCAGCTCGTTTCTGGTCACCTTCTCGTACTCGCGGCTCCTGATCATCGCCGTCACGGTCGCGGTCATGATCGCCCTGTCGCTGTATATAGGCCGCTCGCGGCTGGGCAGGGCTTCGCGCGCCTGCTCGCAGGACCTGCAAATGGCCAGCCTGCTGGGCATCGACACCGGACGAGTCATATCGTTCATATTCATGCTTGGCGCGGTGCTGGCGGCCGTGGGCGGGGTGCTCATCGCACTCACCATCGGCAAGCTCAATCCGTTCATCGGGTTCACGGTGGGTCTCAAGGCCTTCACGGCCGCGGTGCTGGGCGGCATAGGCAGCATTCCGGGCGCCATGCTTGGCGGCGTTTTGCTGGGCCTCGCTGAAACCCTGGCAGCCGCCTACCTGTCTTCCGAATACAAGGACATCGTCGCTTTTGCGCTGTTGATCCTGGTGCTGCTGTTCCGCCCCACGGGCTTGCTGGGCAGGCCGGAGGTGGAGAAGGTATGAAGAGCCTCCTTCGCACAAGATCCGCCCCTGACATGCCGCCGGACTCCGCTGATGGCGCGGCGCCTTCGGGGGTCGGAAAATCCCCGGGCGGCACGCTGCCTTCCAGGCTGAAAAGCGCCATGATCGCGGCGCTCCTGACCGGCATCATCGTTGCGCCCGTTCATGGCCTGCACATCGTGCGCGCCGCCGGCCAGCTTCATTTGAAAGCCGACTGGCCCTTGGTGCTGGGCGGCATGGGCGCGGTGTTCCTGTTCCAGTTCTTCCGTCCGGCCCTGGCCGCCTGGCTTGCCCGCCGCCGTCCCGCAGTGCCCGCCTGGCCGGCCTTGCCGCAACGCGCGCGCAGGCCGCTATCGTGGGCATTCCTGCTGGCCGCCGTCGCCTTGCCGTTCCTGGCGGATCGCGCGCAGATCGACATCGCCACGCTGGCGCTGATCTATGTCGTGCTGGGCCTGGGCCTGAACATCGTGGTGGGCTTTGCCGGTCTGCTGGATCTGGGCTATGTGGGCTTCTACGCCGTCGGCGCCTATTCGTATGCCTTGCTGTACCACTGGGCGGGCTGGGGCTTTTGGCAGGCTTTGCCGGTGGCGGGCCTTGCCGCCGCCTTGTTCGGCTTCCTGTTGGGTTTTCCCGTTTTGCGCCTGCGGGGCGATTACCTGGCCATCGTCACGCTGGGCTTCGGCGAGATCATCCGCATGGTGCTGACCAATATGCAGTCCATTACCAACGGTCCGGACGGCATATCGGGAATTCCCAAGCCCACCGTGTTCGGCCACGCCATGACGCGCCGCGCCCTGGACGGCCATGAAACCTTTCACCAATGGGTGGGCTTGGACTTCAGCACGCAGCATGCCATGGTCTATATGTATTTGCTGGCCCTGGCATTCGCGCTTTGCACGCTTTTCGTGACCACGCGCCTGGTTCGCATGCCCATAGGCCGAGCCTGGGAAGCCCTGCGGGAAGACGAGATCGCCTGCCGCTCGCTGGGTCTCAACCCCGTGCGCATCAAACTGTCGGCCTTTACGCTGGGCGCCTTGTTCGCCGGCGTCGCAGGCGCGCTGTTCGCGGCGAAGCAGGGCCTGGTCAACCCCGAATCTTTTACCTTCACCGAATCGGCGCTGGTGCTGGCAATCGTGGTGCTGGGGGGGATGGGCTCGCAGGCGGGCGTCATACTGGCCGCCATCCTGCTTACCGTCATACCGGAACTGGCGCGCGAGCTCGTCGAGTACCGCATGCTGATCTTCGGCCTGGTCATGGTGCTGATGATGATGTGGCGCCCGCAGGGGCTGCTGCCGGCCCGACGGCCCGAACGGGCGCCCAGGCCATGAGCGCGGCGCTGCTGGAGGTTCGCGGGTTGAGCATGAGTTTCGGCGGGCTGCGGGCCGTCGAGAACATCGCTCTGGACGTCGCAGCCGACGAAGTCTTTGCCGTCATCGGCCCCAACGGGGCGGGCAAGACCACGGTTTTCAATTGCATCAGCGGTTTCTACAAGCCCGGTTCGGGCCGCGTGCGGCTCGACGGCAAGGACGTAAGCGGCCTGCCCAGCCATAAAATGGCGCGCAAGGGCCTGGTGCGCACGTTCCAGAGCCCGCGTCTGTTCAAGAAGCTGACCGTGCTGGAAAACCTTCTGGTGGCCCAGCACCAGCATTTGCAGACGGCGCTTCTGCCCGGCTTTTTCACCATGCCGTCGTACCGCCGGGCGGAAAAGGCGGCGCTAGATGCCGCGCACCAATGGCTGGACTTCATGGAGCTGGGCGCCTACGCGGACCGTCCCTCCAGCCAGTTGCCGTACGGGCATCAGCGCAAGCTTGAAATCGCGCGCTGCATGGCCGCGGGGCCGCGCGTGCTGTTGCTGGACGAACCGGCGGCGGGGCTCAATCCCAGCGAAAAGCGGGAACTGCAGCAGCTCATCCTGCAGCTGCGCGCGCAGTTCGGCATTGCGATTCTCTTCATCGAGCACGATATGAGCATGGTCATGGGCATCTCCGACCGCATCCTGGTCATGGATCGCGGACAAGCCATAGCCTGCGGCGCGCCCGACGAAGTACGCGCGAACCCCCGGGTGATCAAGGCCTATCTGGGGGATGAATAGATGCTGAGGCTGGAACGCGTCCATACCCACTACGGCGCCATCAAGGCGCTGGACGATGTCAGCGTCGAAGTCAGGCGTGGCGAGATCGTGGCGCTGATCGGCGCCAACGGCGCGGGCAAAAGCACGCTGCTGATGACGGTTTGCGCCTCGCCCAGGGCAAGCCGGGGCAGGGTATGGTTCGAAGACGAGGACATTACCGCCTTGCCCACTTGTGAAATCATGCGTCGCGGCATTGCCGTGGCGCCCGAGGGAAGGCGGGTGTTTTCGCAATTGACGGTGCTCGAGAACCTGAGCATGGGCGGCTTCTTCCTGAACAAGCGGCAGCTCGCGCAGGGCCTGGACCATGTGCAGGGCCTTTTTCCCCGGCTGCTGGAAAGGTCCGGCCAGCGAGCCGGCACACTGTCGGGTGGCGAACAGCAAATGCTGGCCATAGGCCGGGCGCTGATGAGCCGGCCCAGGCTGCTGCTGCTCGACGAACCCACGCTGGGCCTGGCGCCCCTGGTCATCAACCAGATATTCGCCGCCGTCCGCCGTATCCGCGAAACCGGCGTAACCGTGCTCCTGGTCGAGCAGAACGCCGCCAAGGCGTTGCAGGCGGCGGATCGCGGCTATGTGCTCGAAACCGGCAAACTGGTTCTGGCCGACAGCTCCGCCAATCTGCTTGCCAACGAAGACGTCAAAAAAGCCTATCTGGGGGGATAGGCTTTTCGAGGTTTGAAAATACCTGGAGCGGAACCTGGCTTCGGGGCGCGCGGGCCCCAAGGCTGGAAGCGCTTTATGCCAGACCTTGCTTCTTGAGCGCCGCCTGCACGCCGGCGTCGGCGTCCATGCGGTCGAAGAACGCCGAAAGATTGGGCTTGTCGGAGAAGTCCACCTGTTTGGCCTTGGCCCAGCGCAAGATAGTGTACAGATAGGGGTCGGCAATGGAACGGTTGCCGGCCTGGTATTGCTTGCCTTCCAGGTTCTTGTCGGCCACGCCGAAAAGAAACTGCACGCGATCGACCGATTTTTGCGTAAGGATATTTTGCACGGCGGGGTCTTCGCTGTACGAGGCGGCGCCGAAGATCATCGAGAACGTGCGGTGCAGATCGGAATTGCAGAACGACAGCCAGCGGCGCACTTCGGCGCGCTCTTCGGGGGTTTTGCCATGCAGTCCCGTTTCGGGGTGTTTTTCGAGCAGGTATTCGACGATGGCGGGATTCTGGGTAAGGGTAAGCGAACCGTCGACCAGGACCGGAACCGATCCGACCGGATTCAATGCCAGAAATTCAGGGTTGCGCAAAGCCGTGCGCTCGACCAATTGCAGCTCGTAGGGCGTGCCTATCCATTCCAGCACGATTTGCGAGGCCAATGGGCAAGCGCCGGTCATGTAATAAAGTTTCATTCCTCTTCCTTCTTGATGAGATTGTCCAGATTGAACAGCAAAGCTCCAATTCTATCCCCTGACGCTCTGTTAACATAATCCAGGTACCGGACGCCGATCAAGCA
Organism: Eoetvoesiella sp.; assembly: GCF_035555955.1. Classification (NCBI taxonomy): domain Bacteria; kingdom Pseudomonadati; phylum Pseudomonadota; class Betaproteobacteria; order Burkholderiales; family Alcaligenaceae; genus Eoetvoesiella; species Eoetvoesiella sp. Next base: position 153,224 of record NZ_DATMGA010000066.1, read on the forward strand.
CCGCCGTCCACCCAGCTTTCCACGCGCCTGCGGCGCAACCCGATTCAACAGGCTCGAACCAACATGGACGCACCGGACTTTTCTTTACGCGGCAAACTGGCCCTGATCACGGGCTCCGCGCAGGGACTGGGCTTTTCCATCGCGCAAGCCTACGCCGCCAGCGGCGCCAGCGTCATCATCAACGGACGCGATGAGCAGCGTGTCAACGGCGCCGTCGAACGCCTGGCCAGCCAAGGGTTTAGCGCCTATCCGCTGGTCATGGACATCGGCCGCCTGCGCGAGCAGCAGGATCACTATAAAAAAATCCAGGACGAGCGGGGGACGCCCGACATCCTGGTCAACAACGTCGGCGTGCGCATCCGCAAATCCCTGGCCCAGGCCAGCCTCGATGAAATTCTCGAACTCATCAATATCGACCTGGTGGCGGGCGTGCAGTTGTCGAAGCTTGCGGCGCAGGCCATGGCGGACAGCGGCATTGCCGGCCGCATCATTACCCTGACGTCGATTGCCGGGCAATTGGCGCGTCCCGGCGACGCCATCTATCCGGTCGCCAAGCAAGGACTGACGGGCCTGGTCCGGGCGCTGGCGGTCGAGTTCGGCAAGCACGGCATCACCAGCAACGGCATAGCTCCCGGAACCTTCGTCACCGAGACCAACCAGAGCCTGGCCGCCGACCCGGTTCGCGGGCCGGCCGTGGCGGCCCGCAATCCGCTTGGGCGCTGGGGACAGCCCCATGAAATTGCCGGAGCCGCCGTTTTCCTGGCGTCTCCCGCCGCCTCGTACGTCAACGGGCACATCCTGGTCGTCGACGGCGGTTTTTCCATTACGTTCTGAGTTTTACATGACTACTCCCGTTCGCCTGGCCATCAATGGTTACGGCCGCATCGGCCGCTGCTTTCTGCGAGCCCTTTACGAGTCTCCCTTCAAGGACAAATTCCGCATCGTCGCCATCAACGAGCCGGCCGACCTGGCCAGCATGGCATACCTGACGCGCTTCGACTCCACGCACGGCGTCTTTCACGGTTCGGTGGAGCAGGGCACGGATTGCCTGATCGTGAACGGTGAAACGGTGCGGGTCACGCATGCGTCGGAACCCGAAGAGGTCGACTGGCGCGGCCTGGGCATCGACATGCTGGTCGAATGCTCCGGCCGCTATGGGGCGCGCGACGAATTGACCCGGTTCCTCAAGGCGGGCTGCCCGCGCGTGCTGCTTTCGCATCCCGGCAACAGCGCCGCCGACATCGATTTCACCATGGTCTACGGCATCAACCACCACGGCCTTTCGGGCGGCGAACAACTGGTGTCCAACGCCTCGTGCACGACCAACGCCATAGTTCCGGTGCTCAAATTGCTGGACGAATCGTTCGGTATCGAGCAGGCCAGCCTCACCACGCTGCACTCCGTCATGAACGACCAACCTCTCATCGACGGCTACCACAGCTCGGACCTTCGCCGCACAAGATCGGCCATGCAGTCCATCGTTCCCGTGTCCACCGGACTTGCCCGTGGCGTCGAGCGCCTGCTGCCCCAACTGGCCGGCCGGGTGCAGGCCAAGGCCATCCGGGTTCCGACGCTCAATGTCTCGGCCATCGACCTGATGGTCAATCTGGGCGGCAACGTCACGACGGCAGGCCTGAACGCGCTGATGATGGAAGCGGCCAACGCCAGTCCAGGCCTGGCCGGCTATTCCGACAACCCCCATGCTTCGGTGGATTTCAACCACAATCCGTGCTCATTCATCATCGACGGCAGCCAGACCCGGGTCAATGGCAGCCGCTTTGCCAATCTGTTCGTGTGGTTCGATAATGAGTGGGGCTTCGTCAACCGCATGCTGGACGCCGCCGCAGCCTGGTCGGCGAAGCTCCCGGCGGGTGCCCAAACGCATGCCCGGTAATCCTTTCGACAGGCGGGTTACTCGCTTGGGGATCTGCCGCCTGGCGTATAGTTGACGGTAAATCCGGACATCGGCTTCTTAAATCGGCACAAGGAAATTGTCATGGCATCCACACGTACAGAAACTGATTCAATGGGCCCCATCGAAGTTCCCGCGGAACGGTATTGGGGCGCGCAGACTCAGCGTTCGATCCAGAACTTTCCTATAGGGGTGGCTCGTTTCAAGTGGCAGCGGCCCATCATCCGCTCCCTGGGCATCCTCAAAAAAGCCGCGGCCGAAGCCAACGCCGAGCTGGGCGAACTGCCCCAGGATCTGGCACGCCTCATCATCCAGGCGGCGGGCGAGGTCGAGCACGGCAAGTTCGACGCCGAGTTTCCCCTGGTGGTGTTCCAGACCGGTTCGGGCACACAGTCGAACATGAACGCCAACGAGGTCATCTCCAACCGCGCCATCGAGCTGGCCGGCGGCACGCGCGGCAGCAAGACCCCCGTGCATCCCAACGACCACGTCAATCGCGGCCAGTCCTCCAACGACACCTTCCCGACCGCCATGCACATCGCCGTGGCGCAGGAAGTCAACAACCACCTGCTGCCCGCGGTGGGCAAATTGCGCGACACCCTGGCCGGCAAGGCCGAGGCATACAAGAACGTGGTCAAGACCGGCCGGACCCATCTGCAGGACGCCACCCCCATCACCCTGGGCCAGGAAATCAGCGCCTGGGTCGCCCAGCTGGATTTCTCGCTGGGCTGCGTGCGTGAGGCGCTTCCCGGCGTATACGACCTCGCCATCGGCGGCACGGCGGTGGGAACCGGCCTGAACGCCCATCCGCGCTTCGGCGAGGTTGCCGCGGGCCATATGGCGCGTATAACGGGACTGCCATTCCGGTCGGCGCCCAACAAGTTCTTTGCGCTGTCGGCGCACGACGCGCTGGTCAACATGTCGGCGGCCCTCAGAACCATGGCGGGCGGCCTCATGAAAATGGCCAACGACGTGCGCTGGCTGGCAAGCGGCCCGCGCTGCGGCATCGGCGAGCTCGTCATTCCCGACAACGAGCCCGGCTCATCCATCATGCCCGGCAAGGTCAACCCTACGCAATGCGAAGCCATGACCATGGTTTGCGTGCAGGTCTTCGGCAACGACGCGGCCACGGCGTTTGCCGGCAGCCAGGGCAATTTCCAACTCAATGTGTTCAAGCCTGTCATGGTGCACAACGTGCTCGAAAGCATCGAGCTGCTTGGCGATGCCTGCCTGGCCTTCAACGACCACTGCGCCGTGGGCATCGAACCCAACCTCGAGACCATCGAGCACAATCTGGAAAAGAACCTGATGCTGGTCACGGCGCTCAATCGCCATATCGGCTACGACAACGCGGCGGCCATCGCCAAGAAGGCGCAAAAAGAAAAAAGCACCTTGCGCCAGGCGGCCCTGGCCCTGGGCCTGGTCACCGAGGCGCAGTACGATCAATGGATAGTGCCCATCGAGATGACGCATAGCAGCTAGCCCCGGCGCCACCGCTCCCCCCGCGAGGGCATTCACCCATGTGAACTTTGCACAAGAGGTAAACCATGAACCGTCGCTTCCATATTCAAATCCGTCGGGCTTACGAGGCACCGCAGGACAGCGACGGTTTTCGTGTCTTCGTCGACCGGCTCTGGCCGCGGGGGCTTTCCAAGGAAAAGTTCAAGTTCGACCTATGGTGCAAGGATCTGGCGCCCACGCCGGCGTTGCGGACCTGGTTCGGCCACAAGGTGGAGAATTGGCAGGGCTTTCGCGAAAGCTACGAACAAGAGCTGCGAACTCCCGAGCAAAAAGAGCGCATGCGCGAAGTGGGCGCCCAAAGCCCGAAATCCACCATCACCCTGGTCTACGGCGCCAAAGACCCCGAGCACAATCAAGCCGTGATTCTCGCCGCCGAAATGCAGCGCGTGCTCAACGCCGCGGCAAAAAAATAGCATTTCAAATTCGAGGCGGGGCGTCCGAAGGACTATACTGGTCTAGGGCCTGTTAACCCATATTAAGGAGATCGCGTTGGGGCTGAAACCGGCTGAACGCCAGGCGCCTCCCGCAGCAAGGCTCAATGCCTTGCGAGGAGAGGTAACGCCGCGAGCGGCCGGTTTCAGCCCCAACCCTGCGGGAAGCCATGAAAAAACCGCCGGCTCGGCGTTGCCGGGCTTGTCCGTATCGACATACGCGCTGCGCCCGGCGCCTGGATCCGTCAGATTTTTCATGGCTTCGCGACTCCTTAATATGGGTTAATAGGCCCTAGGGCCTGTTAACAGGCCCTGAATACGGCATGGTCGGGGCCGCGCCGTAAAACATAAGGAGCCCGATATGTTCAGGGTACTCCGGCAAGTCGTCCAGGCACGTCGCGCCGTGGCAATTCTTTGTTTCGCGGCGATTGGCGCCGGCGCGGCGCTATTGGGCGCGGCGGGCGCCAAGGCGCTTGCCCAATCCAGCCAGCCCGTAGTTGTCGATCTGCGTGTCGACGGCATCATCAGCCCGGCCAGCGCCGGCTTCATTACCCAGGGCATTTCGCAGGCCGCCAGCGACAAGGCGGCCCTGGTGGTCATTCAACTGGATACGCCGGGCGGCCTCGACACTTCCATGCGCACCATCGTGCAGGCCATTCTGGCGTCGCCCGTGCCCGTCGCCACCTTCGTCAGTCCCGGCGGCGCCCGCGCGGCCAGCGCCGGCACCTTCATCCTGTATGCCAGCCACATTGCGGCCATGACGCCCGCCAGCAACCTGGGCGCGGCTTCTCCGGTGCAGATCGGCGGGCTGTCGCCCGCCTCCGGCCACGACACCATGAGCACCAAGATCGCCAACGATGCCGTCGCCTACATACGCAGCCTGGCGCAATTGCGGGGACGAAACATCCAGTTCGCCGAAAGCGCGGTGCGGGATGCGGCCAGCATGACGGCCAGCGACGCCTTGAAGAACAATGTCATCGACGTCGTCGCCGGTAATCTCGACGAACTGCTCGCCAAGGTAGACGGGCGGGAGATCAAGCTTGCGCAAGGTTCCGTCGTGCTGCATACCCGCGATGCGCGGATCGTGCATGAGACGCCGGGCTGGCGCAGCCAGTTGCTGGCCCTTATCGCCAATCCGCAGGTGGCCTTGGTGTTGCTGATGGCGGGCATCTACGGCTTGTTCTACGAGTTCATCAACCCGGGCCTGGCCTTGCCGGGCGTGGCGGGTCTTATTTGCCTGCTGCTGGGCCTGTACGCATTCCAGTTGCTGCCGGTCAACTGGACCGGCGTAGCCTTGCTGGGATTGGGCATCTCGCTGATGGTGGCCGAGGCCTTCCTGCCCAGTTTCGGGATAGTCGGCGCGGGCGGCGTTGTCGCCTTCATCCTGGGTGGGCTGTTTCTGACCGACACCGGCGTGCCAGGATACGATCTGTCTTTGCCTTTTCTTGCCGCCGTGGCGCTATGCAGCGCGGCCTTCCTGATCATTGTGGGCACGGTGGCCGCGCGGGCCCATAAACGCCCCGTCGTCAGCGGCCGCGAAGACATGCTCGGAAAGGAGGGCATCGTGTCCGCCGCCGGCCACGATGCCGTCTATGCCGACATCCAGGGCGAAAGCTGGCGGGTTCGCCATGAGGAACCCCTGGCTCCGGGCGATCGTGTGCGCGTCACGGGCATCGAAGGCCTGACACTGCTGGTCGAACGCGCACGGACAGATCGCAAGCAAGACTGAAACCGTTTCAACTTTGCCGGGGCAACGCCGTGGCATCAAGGAGGATCCCAAATGCTCTACAGCCTATATAGCCTGAACATCGGTTTTCTTACCGTCATCGTCATCGTCCTGATCATCGTGCTCAATGCTTTGAAGGTGCTGCGCGAATACCAGCGCGGCGTCATCTTCACCTTGGGACGCTTCAGCAAGGTCAAGGGCCCGGGCCTGATATTCGTCATTCCCGGCATCCAGCAGATGGTACGGGTAGACCTGCGGGTGGTGACCATGGACGTTCCCAGCCAGGACGTCATTTCGCACGACAACGTTTCGGTCAAGGTCAATGCGGTTCTGTATTTCCGGGTCATTTCGCCCGAAAAGGCCATTATCCAGGTCGAGCGCTACCTGGAGGCCACCAGCCAGCTTGCGCAGACCACGCTTCGCGCGGTGCTGGGCAAGCACGAGCTGGACGAAATGCTGTCCGAGCGCGAAAAGCTGAACCTGGACGTGCAGAAAATACTCGACGAACAGACCAATTCGTGGGGCATCAAGGTTACCAACGTCGAGATCAAGCACATCGACCTGAATGAAAACATGATCCGCGCCATTGCGCGCCAGGCCGAAGCCGAGCGAGAGCGGCGCGCCAAGGTCATACATGCCGAAGGTGAAAAGCAGGCGGCGCAGGCCCTGATGGAAGCCGCCGAAACGCTGGCGCTCCAGCCGTCGGCCATGCAACTGCGCTATCTGCAAACCCTGACCCAGGTTGCGGGCGACAAGACGTCGACCCTGGTCTTTCCCGTGCCCATCGATCTGCTGACGAACTTCATGGGCCATGGCGCAACGCCAAGCGTGCCGCCAGCGCCGCCCGCCGCGCCGGGAACTCCGAAACCCGATCTGCCGCCCCGCATCGATCCGGTCGCCTGAGGGGTTTCTGCTTCCAGATTGGATCAAATCATCCGGATTTGTCATCGAAGATTTCATGCTCACGCCGAACGCGGATGGTCGCGCTGCGGCGCGACCTATGTCTGGGCTAAGTTTGGCTCGCTAAACTTTCCACACGTTTATCTTCAAGGCTGGAAGTAAAAATGACTGGCTCTTCATCCCCGACTGCCTCCTGGTCGAGCAAAGTCCCCGAGGTGGTGCTTTCGTTCTGGATCATCAAGATTGCGGCGACAACGCTTGGCGAAACCGGCGGAGACGCCGTTTCGATGTCGATGAATCTTGGCTATCTGGTAGGCACGGCTATTTTCGGAGCGATATTTCTCGCAATGGTTTACATGCAGATCAAGTCCAAAAGTTTTCGGCCGTTCTGCTATTGGGCCACGATTATCGCCACCACGACGGTAGGTACGACCCTGGCTGATTTCGCGGACAGATCGTTGGGCATTGGGTACGCGGGCGGCTCGGCCCTGCTGCTGGTTTTGCTGCTTGGTTCGCTGTTCGTATGGTTTCGCACCCTTGGATCTGTCTCGGTAAACACCATCTGCTCGCCAAAGGCGGAAGTGTTCTACTGGGTGACCATCATGTTTTCCCAGACCTTGGGTACCGCGCTGGGCGATTGGACGGCCGACACAGCCGGGTTAGGCTATACCGGCGCGGCCGTTGTATTCGGATCGATGCTGGTATTGGTCGTCGTGGTTTACTATTTGACCGACATATCGAAAACCTTGCTTTTCTGGGCGGCATTTGTCCTGACCCGGCCGCTTGGCGCAGTGCTTGGCGATTTTCTCGATAAGCCGCTCGATGCGGGTGGCCTGGCGCTAAGCCGTTACTTTGCATCCGCGGCGCTTCTGGCTTTTATTCTGGTCGCCATCGCGTTGTTCCGACAACATGCGGCCAGAACGGCGCATTGAGTTTAATCTTCATCGTACGAGGTGGCGGGTGCGGGTATTGCTGGTTGAAGACGACCCCATGATAGGGGAGGCCCTTCAGAGTGCTTTGCGGGATGCCGCTTATGCGGTCGACTGGGTCAAGGGCGGCCTGGCCGCTCTTACAGCTTTATGCGGCCAATACTATGACCTGGTATTGCTGGATCTTGGACTTCCCGGCAAAGACGGCCTGGATGTGCTGGCTGACCTGCGCGCTAGCGAAAACCCCGTTCCCTTGGTCATCGTCACTGCCCGCGACGTGCTGGAGGACAGGCTGCGCGGCCTGGATGGCGGCGCCGACGATTATGTGCTTAAACCTTTCGAGATGTCCGAACTGTTGGCCCGCATGCGCGCCGTCTTGCGCCGCAAGGGTGAGAACGCGTCTCCTGTGCTTGGCAATGGCGTTGTTTCACTCGACATGGCCACTCGCGAGGCGACGGTTCGAGGCCATGGCGCGGTACGGCTCTCCAATCGCGAGTTTGCGCTCTTGCAGGCTCTGCTCCTAAGACCCGGCGCCATTTTGTCTCGTGGTGATCTCGAGGATCGCATTTATGGCTGGGGGGAAGAGGTCGAAAGCAACGCCGTCGAATTTCTTATCCATTCATTGCGGCGAAAGCTGGGCAGCGAAGTCATCAAAAACGTCAGGGGAGCGGGATGGATGGTTTCAAAAAGCACGTAGACACGGCGTCGATTCAGCTCAAGTTATCGCTTTGCCTGTCATTGGCCATTTTTCTGGTCGCGATGGTCGCGGGTGTTTTTTCTTTTGTGTCGGCTTTCGACGAAGCACACGAACTGCAGGACGATACGCTGCGGCAAATCGCCGCGCTATTCGATCAACAGCACCTTCCCTTGCCACATCTCGGGGATCGAGGACGATCCCCGCATAGCGATGAAGACTCGCGCGTCATTGTCCAGTATCTGTCCAGCAGCAAGCAAACCAGCGGCAAGGAAGCAGAAGGAACGCCCTTGCCGCTGCCGAATACATTGTCCGATGGGCTGCATACGGTGGAGGCCGGCGGCAAACCGTTTCGAGTGCTGGCCAAGACGACGGCCAACAACGAGAAAATAGCCGTGGCGCAGGAAACCGACGCCCGAGACGATATCGCCCTCGACAGTGCGTTGCGTACCGTAATGCCGTTTCTTATCCTGCTCCCCGTTTTGTTGCTGATTGTTGCGAACCTGATTCGCAGGATATTTCGCCCTGTTGTCGCCCTTGCATCGGAAATCGAGCAACGCACCGATCAGGACCTGCATTCCATCGACGAAAAACATCTTCCCGCCGAAGTACGCCCGTTCATCATCGCAATCAATCATCTTTTTGCCCGCGTTGCGCAATCCATGGCGTCTCAGCGCAGGTTCGTCGCGGATGCGGCGCATGAGTTGCGTTCGCCGTTGACGGCGTTGTCCCTGCAGGCGGAGCGCTTGGCCGAAGCAGAATTACCCGGTCCCACACGGGAAAGACTGGCGCTGTTGCGCCAAGGGATCGATCGCAGCCGCAATCTGCTCGATCAAATGCTTGCCCTGGCCAAGGCTCAGTCGCCTGCGGAACAGGCCATCTTGCCGGTATCCATCCACGACATTTACCGCCGTGTGCTGGAAGACCTCATGCCGCTTGCCGAAGCCAGGCATATCGACATCGGCGTCGAGGGGGAACAGGACGGCCTGGTAATGATAAGCCGGTTGGATATGATCGCAATGGTCAGGAATCTGGTGGATAATGCGATCCGCTACACTCCGGAAGGCGGCCGGGTCGATATGTCGGTTGCCATCAACGACGGGCACGCCGTGCTTGCCATTCAGGACAGCGGGCCAGGCATTCCCGTCGCCGAGCGGCAACGGGCTTTCGATCCTTTTTACCGTATTCTTGGCAGCGACCAAAGAGGCTCGGGCCTGGGGCTCTCCATCGTCAAGACCATATCGGATCGAGTCGGGGCAACGATAGAACTAGGGTTTTCGGACGAATCGAGCCGATCGGGACTACGCATTCGTATTTTCATTCCGCTGGCGGATGGCTTTCGATCAACCAGCACGTAAAAACCATGGAGAAGAAACATGGTGACATCGGGCGGTTGGTTTTATTGGGCGGTGCTGTCGGCAGTTTTTGCAGCCCTGACGGCCATTTTTGCCAAGATAGGGCTTCGAGGCGTGGATTCCGATCTGGCGACTTTGATTCGCACAGCAATCATTATCGTGGTTTTGTCGGCATTCGTTTTTTACTCCGGGAAATGGTCCAATCCTTTCGATCTCTCGCCATCGACCTGGCTGTTCCTGGGGTTATCGGGCCTGGCTACCGGCGCATCCTGGGTATGCTACTTTCGAGCTCTAAAAATCGGAGAAGCCTCCAAGGTCGCGCCGGTGGACAAGCTTAGTATCGTCCTGGTGGCGGTATTCGCCTTCGCTTTTTTGGGCGAGCGCCCATCGTTGCGCGAGTGGTCGGGCATAGCGATGGTTGCCGGCGGTGTTCTGCTGCTGGCCTTCAAGCGTTGAGCTAACTTCCAATCGCCCGATCGGGACAAGGGCGGACCGGTCGCGTCACGGCCGCCCGCCTGCGGGAACCGGTACTATTTGACCAGCGTGACGGGAATCTCCGCCAGGCTCAGCACCTTGGTCGTGACCGATCCCAGCAGCAGGCCCTTGACGCGGCCCATGCCTCTCGTTCCCATGACGATGTGGTTGCACTCGTGTTTTTTGGCGTATTCGACGATGGTTTCAGCGACGGGGCCGACTTGCACGCTGATGGTCGCGGCGGCGTCGGAGCCGCGCAGCAGTTCGCGGGCGCCCTCCAGGGCTTTTTCGCCTTCCTCGGCGTAGTAGCCGTCGATGATCTCGCTGGAAATGAAACGCTTGACGTTGCCCGACAAGATTGGCGGCTGCACGCTGATGACGTGCAACTGGCCGTCCCGGCCATTATTGAGCATGGCCAGCGCGCTGCGCAGGGCATTGAGCGACGATTCCGATCCATCGATGGGAACGAGCAGGACATTCATGGGTAACCTCTATGGAAAAAATGGCGGTAGGGCGTGGATGTGCGACGCTGCAATATCGTAATGATCGTAATGGAAAACGGCATGTCTGGGTGAATGGTAAATCATTGGCATTATGCCGAAGGCGCCGGAGATTACGCCAGGTAGATTTTTCGCAGCAGGGCGACCAGCTGCTTGCGTTCGGACGGGCTCAGCATGCGGGTCGCTTCGTGTTCTATTTCCAGCGCTGCTCTTTCGGCCTCGACATACAGCCGCCGGCCTTCGGCGGTCAACGACAGAGCCTGGAAGCGTTTGTCGCCCGGATGCCGCCGGCGCTGGACGAGCCCCCGCGATTCCAGTCTGTCGAGGATGGGAGCCAGGTTGGGCGCCGACACATGGATTCCCGAAGCCGCCTGCTTCTGGCTGACCTCGGGGTTGAAATACAAAAGATTGAGCACGGCAAAATCCGTCGAGCGCAATTGGTATCCCGCCATACGCTCGTCGGAAAACGGATCGATGGCAATAAAGGCCCTTTTGCAGTTGTAGCCCACCAGATCAGGCATGGGGCCTTGATCCAGGGGCGCTTCGGCCGCCGAGGTGCTTTCCCTTGAACTCATGAGCAAATATCGAACGCGGATTAGGGCCTGTTAACAGGCCCTAGACGCCGGCGGGCTGTTTGGCAAGCTGCTCGGCGAACTCGACGAAATACCGCATGCTGTGCGGATTGGACATCGCGTCGGGACTGGCAACTTTTTCAGCCGGCGAACCCAGCAGCAGCTTGCGAACAGGCAGTTCCATTTTTTTTCCGGTCAGTGTGCGGGGGATTTCATCCACCTGGTAGATTTCGTTGGGGACATGGCGGGCCGATGCCTTGCTGCGGATTTGCTCCTTGATGCGCGCCTTGAGCCCGTCGTCCAGCGCGACGCCCGGGCGGGTCACCACGAACAGGGGCATGAAGGAAGGGCGGCCAAGGTATTCCAGGTCGACCACCAGGCTGTCCTTGACCTCGGCAAGCGCTTCGACGACGCGATAGATCTCGGCGGTGCCCATGCGTATGCCGTAGCGATTGATGGTGGTGTCGGAGCGGCCGTAGATGATGGCGGTTCCCCGTTCGGTGAACAGTATCCAGTCGCCGTGGCGCCATACCCCTTCGAATTCGCCGAAATAGCTTTCGCGATAGCGCTTGCCGCCTTCGTCCGCCCAGAAATACAGCGGCATGGACGGCATGGGCTTGACGATGACCAGTTCGCCGACTTCGTTCAGCACCGGCTGCCCCGCCTCGTTGTAGGCATAGGCGGCGACGCCCAGTTCCGGGCACTGGATTTCGCCGGCATTGACCGGCAGGCAGGCTGCGCTGGCCACGAAGCCCGAGGCAATGTCGGTGCCGCCGCTGATGGAAGCCAGCCATAGATCGGACTTGACCTTGGCATAGACCCATTCGTAGGCGTCCAGGGGCAGGGGGGATCCGGTGGAATTGATGGTGCGCAGCGCATCGAAGCGCCCAAGGGCGTTGGGTGCTATGCCTTCCTTCTTGCTTTGGATGAGGAAGGCGGCGCCGCAACCGAAATGGGTGACTTTTTGCTCGTCGATGAAACGCCACAGCGTTTCGGAATTGGGGTAGGTGGGATTGCCGTCGTACTGGATGACGGTGGCGCCGGAAAGCAGCCCGCCCACCATCAGGTTCCAGACGATCCAGCCCGTGCTGCCCAGGAACATGAAGCGGTCGCCAGGGCGGACGTCGTGCTGCAGCTGCATGGTTTTGAGGTGGGTCAGGACGATGCCGCCATGGCCATGCACCATGGCCTTGGGCATGCCCGTGGTGCCCGACGAATACACGATCCACAAGGGATGGTCGAACGGCAGCCGCTCGTAGACAAGGGGGGAGGGCGTGGCAACGGCCTGTTCCCAGGGCAGCGCATCGGGCCAGGTTTTTTCCGGTGTTGCCGAGTTGGGGCCGGCTACGTGCACGACCTTGGTGATGGAGGGCAGTTTTTCGACCAGTTCGGCCACCGTTGCACTGCGGTCGTGCACCTTGCCGTTATAGCTGTAGCTGTCGACGGCGAACATGACCTTGGGCTGGATTTGCTGGAAGCGATCCACAACCACGGAAACGCCCATTTCCGGCGAGCAGCTGGACCAGATGGCGCCTATGCTGGCGCAAGCCAGGAAGGCCACCACCGTTTCCGGCAGATTGGGCATGTACGATACGACCCGGTCTCCGGCCGATACGCCCATGCCGCGCAGGGTTGCCGCCAGGGCCCCGGTTGCGGCCTCGAGTTCTTGCCACGACACTTGGCGCAATTCGCGGTTTTCGTAGCGCGAGACAAGGGCGGGATGGGAGGCCGTGGCGTTGCGGAACACATGCTCGGCATAATTGAGCCGCGTGTCGGGAAACCACTTGGCGCCCGGCATGCTGGCCACGGGCAACACCCGCGCGGGGTCGCCGTCGGCCTGGATATCGAAGAATTCCCAGATGGAGGCCCAGAACACTTCCAGATCGTCGACCGACCACCGCCACAGGTCCTGGTAGTTCTCGACCTTGATGTTGTGCCGGGAGCCTAGCCATTGCATGTAGGCGGCCAATCGTGTTTCGCTGATCTGAGCGGCGCTTGGGCGCCAAAGCTCGTCGCCCTGGTTGATGGTCATTGAGCGGGTGTCCTTGATATGGGCTGATTGGAGATGAAGCATGACGAAAGCACGTCGCCCAACGACGCCGCGCTTTACGTGCAGGACAAGGTTGGAACCAAATGCTTATGACACATAATGCTTATTAAGCATAACTAATATCATACTGAAAGAAGCCTGGAATCGTCCAGATATCCGCACTAGGGAAAACCATGAATCGAAAAGCCCCGATCATGGGACAGCAAGCCGCGTCAGCGGCGCGGCGTGGGGGCAACTTTTGCCGCCGGGCCGCCCCAAGGCAAAAAGCGCCCCCCTTGGGGGGGCAGCAAGCCGCGTTAGCGGCGCAGCGTGGGGGGCAACATGCTTGTATGATTTTTAACCAACCCACCTCCAGCCCGCGCAAGTGTTACCGTTGTGTGGCGGAACCATGACTTGCCGGCCCACTTATGCACAGAGTTTGTGGATAATTCGATTGTCAGCTGCCCAGCTTGAGCACGCCCTTCATGAGGCTCCAGTGTCCGGGAAAGGAGCAGAAATAGGTGTAGTCCTGGCCGCTTTCTAGCTTGGAGGCATCGAAGGTGACAGAGGCCGATTCGCCGCCGCCGATGACCTTGGTATGCGCAATGACGCGCGCATCGTCCGCCTTGACGTAGTTGTTGGGGAGCCCGGCCGACATGCCGTCCGTGGCCGCGCCCTGCATGTCGGCGCTTTTGGTCAGAACCCAGTTATGTCCCATGGCGGCCGCCGGCAGCTTGCCCACGTGCTTCAGGTGCACGGTGAACTCCTTGCAGCTTTTATCGACGACGATTTCCTTGGTGCTGTATTGCATGGCGTCGTTGCCTTCGATGGTTGCCTCGCATTGCGCAGCCAGGCTGGGCAGGGCGGCGAGTGAAAGCAGAGAGGCCAAGGCAATTTTTACGATCATGAGAAGCTCCGTTGTGACGAATAGACAATATGCGCGAGGCCAATGAACCCATAGATCATGGACGGCCCGCGTTCCTCGAATCCATTCTAGTCACGAAGCCCCTTTCAGGCATTGATCTCGATCAATGAAAAAGAAAGCCCGCCTGTGAAGGCGGGCCGGCCGTGCGCAAGGCGGCGGCAGGGCCGCCGCCGGAGGCAATGGAATTACTTCTTGGTGGCGACGCTGTCTTTCAGCAGTTTCCAGTCGCCGTTCTTGACTTCGACCAAGACGCGCGAACGAGCATCCAGGCCAAAGTGGTCGGTGGGCGTCATGTTGAAAACACCGTGGGTGGCCACGACTTCCTTCGAGTTTTCGAGGGCGTCACGCAATGCCTGGCGGAACTCGGGTGTGCCCGGTTTGGCTTTTTTCAGCGCGACGGGCACAGCTGCCTTGAACAGCAGGAAGGCGTCGTAGAACTGGGCGCCGAACGACGAGAACGAACCCTTGCCGTATTTTTCTTCGTAGCGCTTGGTGTAGTCCAGGCCGAGCTTCTTGGTTGGACTGGCGTCGGGCAGTTGATTGGCGACCACCACCGGGCCAACCGGCAGAATCGTGCCTTCGACAGCCTTGCCGCCTACGCGGATGAATTCCTTGGTGGCCGTGCCGTGCGTTTGGTAGATCTGCTTTTTGAAGCCACGGTCTTTCAGGGTGACTTCGGGCAGTACCGACGGCGTGCCCGAGGCCACGACGAGAATGGCGTCGGGCTTGGAGGCGACCAGCTTCACGGCCTGGCCGGTCACGCTGGTATCGGTGCGATTGAAGCGCTCGACGTCGCCGATCTTGATGCCCTGGGCCTCTGCGGCCTTGGTCATTTCCTTGAGCCAGCTTTCGCCGTATGCATCGGTGTAGCCGATGAAGCCCAGGGTCTTCACCCCATGTTTTTTCATGTGCTCGACAAGCGCTTCGGCCATCAGGCGGATGTGCTGCGGCGCGCGGAAGACCCATTCGTTCTTGTTGGGCGGCAGCTCCAGGGGCGCGACGGCGATTTGCGGTGTCTTGCTTTCGTTGGCCACTTCGGCAATGGCCGCGGAAGGAGGCGTGGAGGACGAACCGAGGATCACGTCGACCTTGTCGTCGTTGACGAGCTTGCGGGCGTTCTTGCCGGCCTGGGCCGCGTCGGTGGCATCGTCCAGGACGATGTAGTGGACCTTCTGGCCATCGATGGTGTCCGGCAGCAAGGCCACGGTATTTTTTTCCGGAATGCCCAGCGCGGCCGCCGGGCCCGTCGACGACAGCGAAATGCCGACGTTGATATCGGCCATGGCGGGCGCGCTCAACGCCGCAAACGTGGTCGCGGCCGCAAGGGCAGCCAATTTGAAGTGGACTTTCATGCATCCTCCTGGGATAAATAAGGACTGAATCGTATTTTTTATTCGAGCTTACAGCCCTGAGCGCGCCATCGCATGGAGCTGTCCGGGACCGATGGCGCAGAGCATAACTCAGGGTGGACTCTACGCTGTAAAAAAATACGGGTCAAGAACTATAGTTATATTTCTGGGGTAAACCATACTATAGTTGCGTTCGTCGAATAAGCGTTCCATGAACCGCAAACCCGCTGCGAAAATTGTCCGCCGCGCTGTTGCCCAGCGCCGGCATGTTTCTTTATTATTCGGGATATGGATCGCTTTCTCACCATCGAGGCATTTGTCACCGTGGCGCAGGCCCAGAGCTTTGCCGAAGCCGCCCGGCAGATGCGGCTGTCCAAGTCGGTGGTCACGGCGCGGGTGCAGCAGCTCGAGGAATTCGTCGGCGCGCCTCTGTTCCATCGCAACACCCGCAATGTGCGGCTGTCCGAAGTCGGCCAGGCCTTTTTGCAGGACTGCATCGACCTCGTGGGGCGCACCGACGCGCTTACCGACCAGATGCGCGAACTCAAGGGGTCCTTGGCTGGCCGCCTGCGGGTGCATGCGCTGCCGGGATTCACGCTGGGCCATATGGCGACGCATCTGCGCGAGTTCCAGGAACGCTATCCGGAAATCGTGCTCGACATTTTCGTCAACGATGCCGTGGTCGACCCCATCAAAGAGGGCTTCGACTGCGCCCTGCAAATCTTCCGCCCTTCGTCGGAAGACCTCGTGGAACGCAAGATCTTCCCGCTGCGCCGCGTATTCTGCGCCTCGCCGGCCTACCTGGCGCGACATGGCACGCCGCGCCATCCCCGGGATCTGCTGGGCCACAGGCTGGGGCTGTATTCCGGCTACCCCACGCGGGACAAGCTGGTGTTTCAGGGGGCGCCGCAGAAAATCGTCCTCGACCTCAAGCCGGCCTTGCTTTCCAACAGCGTCCACCTGCTCAACGAATACGCTTGCGAACACGCGGGCATCGTTTGCATACCCACCCTGGTGGCTTCGAAATCGCTGGTCAAGGGGCAACTGGTGCCGGTTCTGCCCAGTTGGCCTTTGTCGTCGTTCTGGTTCTCGGCCGTGTATTCGCGCAGCCACCGAGGAGGCGCCAAATTGCGGCTGTTCATCGAAAGCCTGCTGGCGCGCTATTCCGACGACCAGCCCTGGGACACCGCACTGATCGCCAAAGGCTTGCTGACGCCGACGACAAACATCGAATAGCTCGCCTGGCCTGCGCAATTGTTCTGATAACGCAAACAATCCAATCGGAAATCGAAGCCTACTCAAGAAGGGCAGCAGTTCTTACACTGACAGCACATACAAAAAAACCATAATCAATATGCTTTCAGACATAGGAGACAAGCCATGCCCGCTACCTATCACACCCAATTCGGTTCCATCGACCGCTACGAAAAAGGGCGTGTGGAAATTATCGGGGACGATGCCAGGCACTACGCCTTTTCCAATTGCTTCGAAGTGGCCGCCAACGCCCGGCCTTACGAAAAAATCGTTACCGCCATCAACCAGATCTACGTCCTTGAAACGCTGCGCGCCGAGGGCGAATCGCCCTGGTACACCTGCGCGCACGACGAATTCGCCTTGTGCATGGACGGCGAGGTCGAGATCCATCTGATCAAGCTCGATCCCGGCCAGCAAGTCCAGGACCAGGAAAAGAACGGCGCCCAACTGGTGGCCGGCGAGCCCAAGGGAAAAAAAATGGGCTGGATGAAACTGTCGCGCGGCCATCAGGGCATGCTGCCCAAGAACACCGCCTACCAGTTCCGTTCGGCCTCGCCCTCGGTCGTTGTGCTGCAAACCTGCAAGGGCGAGCTGTCGCAGGAACGCTGGGCCGACATCTGCCAGACGGCCTGAACCGGCGCCTCGATACCAATCCGCCGGGCGTGCCCCGGCGCATCACTCATTGATTTATTCACGCTACTGGAGGGTGAGATGAACGCACCTGCAGAAATCAAACACACCATCGACATCAGCAAGCCGGATCCCGTCATGGGGTACCGGTCCTTTACGCTGGGCTCCTTCAATTTCCGGCGCGACGAGTACTTCGCCCACATTGCCTGGACGACTCGCGACGGTCGCCCCATGAGCCACAGCATGGACGTCGGCAGCTATCTGCGCGCCCTCATGCGCGATGTGGCCTGGGGATTCTTCTACGGCTGGGTCAACTTCGACGATGTCCTGGGCACGGTCAACCACTATAAATCGGTGGACCTGTTCGCTGGTTCGTTCAACGCCACCATGAAGGAAGCCGGCGTCGACAAGCTTGAAAACTTTCCCACCGAGCAGATCCGCGAGATTTTCGTCGAAATGCTCGACGACTGGACCAACGAAGGATTCGACCCCTTCGCCGCTCCCCAGGAGACAGGCAGCCCCTACGGCAGAAAGCATGGGGACAACAAGGCCGCCACTCATCGGCAACGTGAGCTGGCCACCCGCTGCGTCGGCATGACGGACGATCTTTCGCTGCGCTCGGACGCCAGCGGCGCGCCGGTCAACCGGGCTTTCGCCGATGTGGATCTGGCCGAGCCAGAGCTGCATCCCGAGCCCGGCTTCGAGGGCGAAGTGCACGCCTTCAACCTGTTCGGCTTTCTATCGCGCTCGCAAGTCACCTGGAATCCCTCGTTCACTTCCGTCGTCAAGTACAGCTACATGTGTCCCACCACCGAGGAGCACATACTGCCCATCATCCACGGCAACGACAGGGTCGAGTGGTTCTTCCAGATGTCCGATGAAATCCATTGGGACTGCTCGCACCGCGACACCGGCAAGCCGCTGGCCCGGGTCATCATGAAGGCGGGCGACATGGCCGCCATGCCCGCCTATTGCCGCCATCAAGGCTTCAGCCCCAAACGCTCCATGCTGCTGGTATGGGAAAACGGCTCTCCCAATCTGGTGTACGAAATCCAGAAGGGCGAATCGCCCGAGGTGCCGGTTACGTTTTAAGCAAGGAGTCTGGATCATGAAGGTCGAAAACATGCAGGCCGGCCAGGGGCTCGACCTGCCGGTACGGAACCAGTTGTTCATTGGCGGCCGGTTCGTCGATGCCGAGTCCGGCGAAACGCTTCCCACGCTGAACCCGCACGACAATTCCGTCATCACCGAAGTCGCCATGGCGGGCCCGGCCGACGTCGACAAGGCCATCAAGGCGGCCCGGGCGGCCTTGCCCAAGTGGTCGCGCATGGCGGCCATGGATCGCGGCCATCTGCTGCTCAAGCTGGCCGACGCCATCGATGCCCACGCCGAAGAGCTGGCCAGGCTCGAATCCCTGGACACCGGGCATCCGCTGCGCGACACCCTGGCGCTGGATGCGCCGCGCACCGCCGTCACGTTCCGGTATTTCGGCGGCATGGCGGACAAGCTCGAGGGCACGGTCATCCCTGTCGAAGAGGGCTTCCTCAATTACATGCTGCGCGAACCCGTCGGCATCGTCGGGCAGGTCGTGCCGTGGAATTTTCCGCTGATGTTCACCAGCTGGAAAATGGGGCCGGCGCTGGCCGCCGGCAATTGCGTCGTGCTCAAGCCCGCCGAACTCACGCCCCTGACTACTCTGCGCATCGCCGAGCTCATGTCCGAAGTCGGTTTCCCGGACGGGGTGGTCAACATCGTGCCGGGCCTGGGCAGCGTCGCGGGGCAATACCTGGCCGAGCACGAAGAGGTCGCCAAGATCGCCTTCACCGGCTCCACGGCGACAGGCAAGCGCATCGTCCAGGCGTCGTCGGGCAACCTCAAGAAACTACAGCTGGAGCTCGGCGGCAAGGGCGCCAACATCGTTTTCGGCGACGCCAATCTGGACGCCGCCGTCAACGGCGCCGCCTACGCCATCTTCCACAACCAGGGCCAGGCGTGCATTGCCGGCTCCCGTCTCGTGCTGCATGAATCCATCGCCGACGAGTTCCTGGAGCGCTTCATCAAGCTGGCGGGCTCGCTGCGGGTGGGCGATCCCTTGAACCTCGACACTGAGATGGGGCCATTGACCTCGCGCCAGCAGCGCGACCGCGTCCTGTCGTACTGCGACGTGGCGCGCGAAGAGGGCGGCCAGATCCTGCTCGGAGGAAAAGCGCCGGCCGACCCGGCCCTGGCCGATGGCTGCTATGTCGAGCCCACCGTGGTCGTCGCCGACCCGGCCAGCCGAGTCAGCCAGGAAGAGGTGTTTGGGCCTTTCGTCACCGTCACGCGGTTCAGCACCGACGAGCAGGCGCTGGCCATCGCCAACGGCACGCAATACGGCCTTGGAGGAGGGCTGTGGACGCGCGATCTACAGCGTGCGCACAAGTTCGCCCAGAGCATGAAGTCGGGCATGGTCTGGATCAATTGCTACAAGAGGGTCAACCCCGCATCGCCATTCGGAGGAGTGGGGATGTCGGGCTATGGACGCGAAATGGGGTTTGAAGCCATGCGCGAATATACGCAGGTCAAGTCGGTATGGGTCAATGTGGACGCGAACATGCGTCCGTACTACGCCCGCTGACCACAACATTCACCAGGGAGACATCATGAAGAAGAATTTCAATCCAACACGACGTAACCTGATACTTTCCGCCGGCGCCACCGCGGCCTTGGGCGCCATGGGAGCCACGCCCGCCTTTGCCAAAAGCAAGGAAATCAAGATCGGCTACGTCTCGCCGCAAACGGGGCCCCTCGCACCGTTCGGCGAGTCCGACAAATGGGTCATAGCCAACCTGCAGGACATGTTCAAGGCCGGCATCGAGGTCGGCGGCAAGAAGCTGCCGGTCAAGGTGCTGCTCAAGGACAGCCAGTCCTCGCCCAACCGGGCTGGAGAGGTCGCCAACGACCTGATACTGCGCGACAACGTGGACATGATCCTGGTTTCGTCGACCCCCGAAACCGCCAATCCGGTTTCGGACGCCTGCGAACTCAACGAGGTGCCCTGCATTTCCACCGTGGTGCCCTGGCAGTCCTGGTTCTTTGGACGCAAGGGCAATCCGGAGAAGGGCTTCGAATGGACCTATCACTTCTTCTGGGGCCTGGAAGACGTCATCGAAAACTACACCAACGGCTGGAAAAGCGTGCAGACCAACAAGAAGGTCGGCGGCCTGTTTCCCAACGACGGCGACGGCAACGCCTGGGGGGACAAGAACATCGGCTTTCCCAAGCCGCTGTCGGAAATGGGCTTCACCCTTACCGATCCGGGCCGGTTCCAGAACATGAACCAGGACTTCTCGGCCCAGATCGCCGCCTTCAAGAAGGCCGGCGACGAAATCGTCACGGGGGTCGTCATTCCGCCCGATGCCAAAACCTTCCTTACCCAGGCCCAGCAGCAGGGCCTCCATCCCAAGGTGGTGACGCTGGGCAAGGCCTTGCTGTTTCCAACCGCCGTCGAGGCGCTGGGCAACCTTGGCAATCTCGTTTCGACCGAGGTCTGGTGGTCGCCGTCCCACCCGTTCAAGTCCTCGCTGACAGGCAAGACCGCCAAAGAGGTCTGCGCCGCCTACGAGTCGGAAACCAAGCGCCAATGGACCCAGCCCATAGGCTTTGCCCACGCTTTGTTCGAAGTGGCGGTCGATGTGCTGAAGCGCGCCAAGACCCTGGACAACACCGGCATACGCAACGCCATGCTGGCCACCAGCACCAACACCCTGGTCGGCCCGGTCAAATGGGGCGGCAAGGGTCCGTTCAAGAACATATCCAAGACACCCCTTGTCCTGGGCCAATGGGTAAAGGGCGGCAAGTATCCCTACGATCTGGTCATCGTCAACAATCAGGCCTACCCGTCCATCCCCGCGGGAGGCAAGCTGCAGTTGATTTCCTGACCACGGTGGAAAAAACCATGACGACGCTGCTTTCGGTGGAAGGCGTAAGCAAGAACTACGGCGCCCTGACGGTTACGGACAACATCACGTTCACCGTCCCGCAGGGCGCCACGCTGGGCATACTCGGCCCCAACGGGGCCGGCAAGACGACGCTGTTCAACCTTATCGCCGGCGACGTCCGCCAGGACAAGGGACGTATCGTATTCGGCGCCTCCGATGTCTCGGCGATGGCTCCCCACAAGCGCTGCCGCCAGGGGATAGGGCGCTCTTATCAAATACCCCAGCCCTACAACGCCATGACGGTGCTTGAAAACTGCCTGGTCGCGGCCAGCTTCGGCGGCGGCCTCACCGAGCAGGATGCAGGCGCCCGCAGCGTGGATGTCCTGGCACGCACGGGACTGCTCAAGAAGGCCAATCAACTGGCGGGCGGGCTGGCTTTGCTCGATCGCAAGCGGCTGGAGCTGGCCAGGGCGCTTTCCACCGGGCCGCGCCTGCTGTTGCTGGACGAAATCGCCGGAGGCCTGACCGAATACGAAGCCAAGAGCCTGGTCGAGCAAATCATGGTCATCAAGGAACAGGGCGTGACCATGGTCTGGATCGAGCATGTCGTGCATGCGTTGCTGGCCGTGGCTGACACCCTGATGGTCCTGAACTTCGGCGCGAAGCTGGCCGAGGGAGAGCCTGCGGCCGTGATGAACGATCCGCAGGTTCAACGCGTATATATGGGCATGCAAACATGAAGCTGCTGCAAACCGATGGACTCACTGCTTTCTATGGCGACTTCCAGGCACTGTTCGGCATCGACTTCGAGGTTGGAGAAGGCGAGATCGTCGCGGTGATCGGCGCCAACGGCGCGGGCAAGACCACACTGCTCAAGACGATCACCGGATTGCTGGCGGCGCCCGCGCAAGCCGTGCGCTTCCAGGATGAAGCCATAGGCGGCATGACCCCCGCAAAAATCGTGCAACGAGGCATCGCCATGGTTCCGGAAGGCCGGCGCCTGTTTCCCAGCCTGAGCGTCGAGGAAAACCTGCTCATGGGCGCCTACCGCAAGCGTTCCGGCCCATGGGACCTGGCCGCCGTCGGCAGGCTGTTTCCCATACTGAAGGAACGCCGCCATGCGCCCGCCACCGCGCTATCGGGCGGACAGCAGCAAATGGTGGCCATAGGACGCGCGCTGATGAGCAATCCCCGATTGCTGATCTGCGACGAACTGTCCCTGGGGCTGGCGCCCATCGTGGTCAAGGAAATCTACGAAGCGCTCGAAAGCGTCACCGCCAGCGGCCTGACGGCCGTCATCGTCGAGCAGGACACGACCATGGCGCGCAACGTATCCAGCCGCCTGTACTGCCTGCAGGAGGGCAGGGTGTCGCTGACGGGCGCTTCAAAGCAGATCAGCCAGGAACAGATTACCGCCGCGTATTTCGGCCTGCCCGAAAACCCGGCGCCGGAACAAAGGGCCCAAGCATGACTCTCATCGCCATTATCGCGGTCCTGATCCAGGGCGCCTTGCTGGGAAGCCTGTACGCCCTGTTCGCCATGGGCTTGTCGCTGATGTTCGGCGTGATGCGGCTTACCAATATTGCGCACGGCGATTTCCTTATTTTGTCGGCCTTCGGCGCACTGAGCCTGCTTCCCGCGCTGGGGATCCACGGCGCGATGGCTCCGTGGATGGCACTGCTGGCGCTGCTGCCCATTGCCTTCGCCATCGGATATGCCCTGCAGCGCTTCATCCTCAACGGCACGCTGGGCAAGGATCCCCTGCCGTCGCTGGTCGTGACTTTCGGCATTTCCATCGTCATCCAGAACATGCTCATGGAAATCTTCACGGCCGACCCCCGCGCCATCGAAACCGCCGGGCTCAATACGCAAAGCCTGCAAATCCACGAAGGCCTGACCATCGGCCTCCTGCCTCTCATCATCTTCATCGTCGCCATCGCCATTGCGTTCGCCATGCAATGGCTGTTCTCCGGCACGGCGCTGGGAAGGGCCTTCCGGGCCACTTCCGACGACGGCGACACTGCGAAACTCATGGGTGTGGAATCGCATCACATCTATGCGTTGGCCACCGCCATCGCCTTCGTCCTCATCGCCGTCGCTGGCACCTTGCAGGGCATGCGCACCACGGTCGCTCCGGCCGACGGCCCGGCATTGCTCATCTATGCATTCGAGGCCGTCATCATCGGCGGCATGGGGTCTTTCTGGGGAACGTTCGTTGGCGGCATCGTGCTGGGCATCACCCAGGTCATCGGGTTCCGCATCGACCCGGGCTGGGGAATCTGGTGCGGCCATGTCGTATTCCTGGCCATGCTGCTGGTCAAGCCCCAAGGCTTGTTCCCCAAGACACGTTGAGGTTCGACCAATGAAAAAAACACTGGCCGCGCCGGCCGCGATTCCAGGGCCGTATTCCATCCAGCGCCATACCCGCGCCAGCAGGGCAGGCTTCGCGGTTGCGATCGTCCTGGTGGTGTTCGCCGCCGCAATGCCCTGGTGGGCCAATGCCGGCTGGATGCAGGAATTCAACCAGATTGCCTGCTACTTCATCTTCGCCAGCATGTGGAACCTGCTGGCCGGCTACGGCGGCATGGTTTCGGTGGGCCAGCAGGCCTTTCTGGGCTTTGGCGGCTACATGCTGGTCGTGATGGGCAACTTCCTGGGCTTCAATCCATTCCTGGCCGTTCCCGCCGCCGCCGTCCTGACCGCGCTGATCTCCATTCCCGTATCGAAAATCGCCTTCCGCCTGCAAGGCGGCTACTTCGCCATCGGCACCTGGGTCATCGCCGAAGTCTTCCGGCTTACCTTCGCCAATATCTCGGCCATTGGCGGCGGGTCGGGAACCAGCCTGACGGCGCTGCGCGGCATCGAACGCGCGACGCGCCAGTCGGTCACGTTCTGGATGACGCTGGCCGCGGTGGTGGCCACGATTGCCGTCACTTACTGGTTTCTGCGCAGCAAGCAGGGCCTGGCCCTGCTTGCCATACGCGACTCCGAGGTTGCCGCCGAATCGCAGGGCATCGACGTCAAGTCCACCAAACTGTTCGTCTACATCGTCGCGGCGCTGGGCGCCGGCCTGGCGGGAGCTTTGTATTTCCTGGGCAACCTGCGCATTTCGCCCGATGCGGCGTTTTCGGTGAACTGGACGGCATTCGCCATTTTCCTGGTCATCATCGGCGGGCTCGGAACCATAGAAGGCCCCATACTCGGCGCCGTCATCTTCTGGGTGCTGAACCGGTTTTTCTCGGATTACGGCACCTGGTACCTGGTGGGGCTGGGCATCATGGCCATCCTGATCACCACCTTGTTCAAGCAAGGCCTTTGGGGCTATGTCCAGTCGACTTTCGGCCTGCGTCTTTTTCCCGTGCAGCGACGCCTGGAAATCGAGCCCGCCGGCAGCCCGGCCCGGCCCGCCGCGCCACCCCGTCCAGCCAAGGAAGCATCATGATCAACTACGACGAAATAAACATCACCGACGCCGTCAACGCGCGGCTGGCCGACTGCCAGAATCCCCGGCTCAAGCAACTGGTGTCAGGCCTTACCCGCCATTTGCATGACTTCGCGCGCGAGGTCGAGCTGACCGAGCAGGAGTGGGAATTCGCCATCCAGTACCTCACCGAAACCGGCAAGATATGCAGCGACAAACGGCAGGAGTTCATCCTGCTTTCCGATGTGCTGGGCATGTCGATGCTGACTGTGCTGCTCAATAACAGGAAGCCGCAGGGGGCAACCGAATCCACGGTGTTCGGGCCGTTTCACGTTGAAAACGCGCCGTGGTACGCCAATGGGGACGACATCAGCAACGGCGCGGCAGGCCAGCCGTGCTTCGCCAGCGGCACGGTCCGGGACATGGATGGCGCGCCCATCGCCAACGCCGTGCTGGATGTCTGGCATTCGGACGAAGACGGTTTCTACGACGTGCAGCATCCCCACGACAAGCTGGCCGGCAGGGGCAGGCTGCGCGCGGACGAAAACGGCGATTTCCATTTCCGCACCATCAAGCCCGTGGCGTATCCCATACCCACCGACGGCCCCGTGGGCAAGCTTCTGCAAAGCACCAGCCGGCATCCCTGGCGTCCCGCGCACATCCATTTCATGGTGGCCGCCGAGGGCTATTCCACGCTTATCACCCACGTCTTCGACAAGACCGATCCCTATCTGAAATCGGACGCCGTATTCGGTGTCAGGTCGTCGCTGCTGGGCGACTACCAGCGCCATGAAGCCGGCGGAACAGCCCCCGACGGCACGGTCATGAACGAGCCGTTCTACACCATGCATTACGACCTGGTCATGACGAAGCCCGCGGCGCCGGCCAAGACGGCCGGCGCGCAAGACAGCACGGCCGCCGCATAGGCCGTGCCTGCGGCCGGGCCCGGCCATCACCTATCGGTAAAGCCTCCTGGTCCTAGCCCAGGCCCAGCCGCAACGCCAGTGCCGCCAGCGCAACGGCCAGAACCGGCAGGGTCAGGACGATGCCTATCCTGAAGTAATAGCCCCAGGAAATCGTCACGCCCTTGCGTTGCAGTACATGCAGCCACAGCAGGGTGGCCAGGCTGCCTATGGGCGTTATTTTCGGCCCGAGGTCGCTGCCGATGACGTTGGCGTAAATCATGGCTTCCTGGATCGCGCCGCCGGCCTGGCTGCCGTGGATGGACAGCGCGCCGACCAGGACCGCCGGCAGATTGTTCATGATGGAGGAAAGCAGGGCGGCCATCGCCCCGGTCCCGAATGCGGCCGGCCACAGCCCCAGGCTTGCCAGCCACGACAAATAGCCGGAAAGCCATTGCGTAAGGCCCGCATTGCGCAAGCCGTACACGACCAGGTACATGCCTATGGAAAACACGACGATGTGCCAGGGCGCGCCGCGCACGATTCTGCGCGTGCCGATAATATGGGCTCGTCCGGCGACGAGCAGGAGCGCCAGGGCGCCCACGGCCGCCGTGGCGCTTATGGGTATGCCCAACGGTTCCAGAACGAAGAAGCCCAGCAGCAGGCCGGCCATGACCACCCATCCGGCCGCGAAAGTGGCTTTGCATCGGATGGCCCGCTCCGGCGCTTTCAGCCGATCCATTTCATAATGCCTTGGAATGTCGCGGCGAAAGCACAGGAACAGTACCAGCAAGGTGGCGGCTATCGATGCCAGGTCGACGGGAATCATGACCGAAGCGTAGCGTCCGAAGCCAATATCGAAAAAGTCCGCCGAGACGATGTTGACCAGGTTGGATATGACCAGAGGCAGGCTGGCCGTGTCGGCAACGAAGCCCGCGGCCATGACGAAAGCCAGCGTCGCCGCCGAGCCGAACCCCATCGCCGCCAGCATGGCCATGACGATGGGAGTGAGGATCAGCGCCGCGCCGTCGTTGGCGAACAAGGCAGAAACCGCCGCGCCCAGCAGCACGACAAGGACGAACAGCCGGCGGCCCTGTCCCCGGCCCCAGCGGGCCACGTGCAGGGCCGCCCATTCGAAGAAGCCGGCTTCATCGAGCAGCAGGCTGATAACGATGATGGCGACGAACGTGGCCGTGGCGTTCCAGATGATGTGCCAGACCACGGGGATGTCGGCCAGGTGGACGGCGCCGCAAGCCAGGGCCAGGGCCGCGCCGATCAGGGCGCTCCAGCCTATGCCCAGCCCGCGCGGCTGCCAGATGACCAGCACCAGGGTAAAAATGAAAATGGCCAGCGCAACAAGCATCGTTATCACATCAAGGTTGTTATCGTCAAAAAATCCTGCGTCGCGCCACGCGGCAAGGCAGGCGTGCCGCGCACGCCATCCTGCCCGCTACTGCCAGCCATAGCGCCTCACGTAGAGTTTTTTCATGGCCTGGACCAATCCCGCATAACCCAGCAATACCACCAGCAAGAATACAAAATACATGGGCGGCAGCGCCTGCAACTTGAAATAGCCGGCCAACGGCCCCATGGGCAGGAACACCCCGATGCCCATCACGCACGCCGTCATGAGCAGCAAAGGCCACGATGCCCGGCTTTGCAGGAAGGGCACTTTGGGCGTGCGTATCATGTGCACCACCAAGGTCTGCGTCAACAGACCGACGACAAACCACCCCGACTGGAACAGCGTTTGCCGCTCCGGCGAATCGGCCCCGAACCAATACCACATCGCGCCGAACGTAATGATGTCGAAGACCGAGCTCAAGGGGCCGAAGAACAGCATGAAGCGCCGGATGTCGTCGGGCTGCCAGCTTTGCGGCCTGCGCAGCTGCTGTTCGTCGACGTTGTCGAACGGAATGACGATTTGCGATACATCGTAAAGCAGATTCTGTACCAGGAGCTGCAAGGGCAGCATGGGCAGGAAAGGCAGGAAGATGCTGGCCACCAGCACCGAAAACACATTGCCGAAATTGGAGCTGGCCGTCATCTTGATGTATTTAAGCATGTTCGCGAAAGTCTTGCGGCCTTCGATCACACCTTCTTCCAGCACCATCAGGTTTTTTTCCAGCAGGATGATGTCGGCAGCTTCTTTGGCGATGTCCACGCCCGAATCCACCGAAATGCCGATGTCGGCGGCGCGCAGCGCGGGTGCGTCGTTGATGCCGTCTCCCAGAAAGCCCACGACATGGCCGTTCGTGCGCAAGGCCCGGACAATGCGCTCCTTATGGATGGGGGTCAGCTTGGCAAAGATGTGGTGCTCTTCCACGGCCCCGGCCAACTGCCGGTCGTCCATGTCCTCGACCTGCGAACCCAGCAACAGGCTGCGGGCGGGCAACCCCACTTCCTGGCATATCTTCAGCGTCACCAGTTCGTTGTCCCCGGTCAGTACCTTGACAGCCACGCCATGCGCCGCCAGGGCGGCGACGGCCGGGGCGGTCGTCTCCTTGGGCGGATCCAGAAAGGCAATGTAGCCGACCAGGGTCAGGCCCGATTCGTCGGCAATGCTGTAGGCGCTTTTGGCGGGCGGCATTTCCTTGACGCCCACGGCCACCACCCTCAGGCCCTGGCCGTTCAGGTCGGCCGTCACCGCCCGCACCTGGGCCAGGTGCGCGTCCGACAGAGCCTCGTCCTGGCCGCCGTGGCGCACATGGGTGCAAATGCCCAGCATCTCTTCGGCCGCGCCTTTGCAAATAAGCAGATGATGCTCGCCGTGTTCGGCCACTACGACGGACATGCGCCGGCGGTTGAAGTCGAACGGGATTTCGTCCACTTTGCGAAACGCCGAGGCAACGTCCAGGTCTCGATGCACTTCGGCGTGCGCCAGCACGGCGACGTCCAGCAGGTTCTTCAGGCCGGTCTGGTAATAGCTGTTCAAGTAGGCCAGCTCCAGCACTTCGTCCGATTCGGCGCCATAGGCATCGGTATGGCGCTCGAGGAAGATCTTGTCCTGGGTAAGGGTGCCGGTTTTATCGGTGCACAACACGTCCATCGCGCCGAAGCTTTGAATGGCATCGAGGCGTTTTACGATGACCTTCTTGCGTGACAGGAAGACCGCGCCCTTGGCCAGGGTCGAGGTCACGATCATGGGCAGCATTTCGGGGGTCAGGCCGACGGCGACCGACAGTGCGAACAGGCACGCCTCCAGCCAGTCTCCCTTGGTATAGCCATTGATCAGCAGCACCACGGGGGACATCACGAACATGAAGCGGATGAGAAGCCAGCTTACTTTGTTGACACCCGACTGGAACGCCGTGGGGGCGGGGTCGGCGGCCGTGACGCGCTGTGCAAGCGCGCCGAAATAGGTTTTGCCGCCGGTCGTCGCCACCATGGCGGTGGCCGAGCCCGACACCACATTGGTGCCCATGAACAAAATATTGTCCAGGTCCAGCACATTGGCCTGCCGGGGGTTGGAAAGCTCGGCGAATTTTTCGACGGGCAGGGACTCGCCCGTCATCGAGGCCTGGCTGATGAACAGATCCTTGGCGGCCAGCACCCGCATGTCGGCCGGGATCATGTCGCCGGCGGACAGCAGGACGATATCGCCCGGCACAAGATCCTTGAACGGAATCTCGGTCTTGCGCGGCTGGCCGGCGGCGAGAGCGGCCGCCTCGCCGTTCCCGGCGGCTTCCCCGGCGCTGCCGGCAGGGCCGCTGCGGCGCAGCACCGTGGCCGTGTTGCCGACCATGTCCTTGAGCTCGTCGGCCGCCTTGTTGGACTGGCCCTCCTGCCAAAAACGCAGTACCGTGGAAAGCAGCACCATGGCGCCGATGACCAGTGTGGCGGTCTTGTCTTCGGTGACATACGAAATGACCGCCAGCAGGCTCAGCAACAGGTTGAAGGGGTTCTTATAGCAATGCCACAAATGCGCCCGCCACGACAGCGGCTTTTCGTGCCCGATTTCGTTGGGGCCCGTGCGCTCGCGGATGGCCGCGGCCTGATCGTTCGACAAACCGTCCGCGCCGGCGCCCAGGCTTTCGAACAAGGTGGCCTGGCTGCACTGCGCCAGGGCGATCAAGGTGTGGCTCAGAGCCTGCGGGACTTCCTGCAAGGCGCTGGACCTGGACAAAGATCCAAAAAAGGGAAGACGGCGAAAATGCCGGCCGACATGCCGGCTGCGAACGAAGCCCGCAAACAGCTCCTTCAGTATTGCAATATCGGGGTGAAAGATTTTTTTGAAATGCATCGCATGCTCCCGGCCGGCGCGGTAGCGCGCGCAACCAGTTTGCGAACCCGGCAAGGGTCCGCCGATTCAAGCCAGAGGAGCAGATTCGCAAGGCTTGGGGAAAGCCTTGTGTTCCGCTACCCGCCGTTATGGCAAGGCAGCGGCAGAAGACGAAGTTCTGTGACTACCTTGCAGTTGGAAAATCGATACTAGATCGACAACTGGGACTATCCACAGATAAAACTCCGTCACGAAAAATTGAACTAGCGCATTCTAGCGCCGCCGCAAAAGCTGCACAATTGCCGCATAATCAGCTTGGCGAAATAGCAACACATAATCTGCAACCAATCGTATTCTTCAACGGTATCCAACCGCACCCACTCAGCGAGATTATCCATGCCCGAACTAGTCATAGAACCTCGAATCCACGATCTTGGCGGCGGCTATGAGGTCGGCCGCGTCCTGCCGTTCCGCAAGCGCCGGATGATAGGCCCGTTCATCTTCTTCGACCGGATGGGGCCGCATGAACTGCCACGACCGGTTCCCAGAAATCTGGATGTCCGCCCGCATCCCCATATAGGCCTGTCCACGGTCACCTACTTGTTCGATGGGCAAATAACCCATCGCGACAATCTGGGCATAGAGCAGGTCATACTCCCCGGGGACCTCAACTGGATGACGGCGGGCAAAGGCATTGCGCATTCCGAACGCTTCGACGGCATGCGCGATCGGGGAGGGCGTGTCGATGGCATACAGGCCTGGGTGGCCCTGCCTGAAAGCCACGAAGAAGACAACCCCGCATTCAATCACTACAGCGCGTCCGAGCTGCCCCTGTTCAGCGACACCGGCGTCTCGGGGCGCCTTATCGCGGGGCGGGCCTTTGGCCTCGAGAGCCCGGCCACCATTCATTCCCCCCTGTTCTATGCCGATATCGCCTTGCAGGAGGGCGCTTCGATCACGCTGCCAGCAGACTACCCCGAACGGGCAGTCTATGTGGCGGCCGGAAGCGTGCAGGTCGAGTCCGTGGCCTATCCCGCGGGCCAGATGATCGTGTTCGGGGCGGGCCCGGCGCCGGCGGTCAAGGCCCTGGAGGCCAGCCGCCTGATGATGCTGGGCGGCGAGCCGCTGGGCCAGCGCCATATCTGGTGGAATTTCGTCTCTTCGCGCAAGGAGCGCATCGAACAGGCCAAGGCGGACTGGGAAGAAGGGCGGATATTATTGCCTCAATTGGACGATCAGGAATTCATTCCCTTGCCAAGCGCATGAAAATGCCAAACGACAGGCTGAGCGCATGACGCTTCGTTTTACGTAAAAACGGCCCCGAGGCTCGGAAGAGCCTGGGGGTCGTATCTGCAACGGCAGGCCGATAGCAGGTCAACGGTGGCCTCGGTGCCAACCACCGCCCCGCCCGTGCCAGCCGCCGTGGTAATGCCTGCCGCCCCAATAGCCAAATCCAAAATTCAGCGAAACCGGCGGGCCCACGTAGACGGGGGGAGGCGCGACATAAACCGGGCCGGGAGCCACGTAGGCGGGCCCGGATGGGTAATAGGCATAGCCATCGTCCGCCGGTGCATATACTGCGCACCCGCCCAGGACGGAAAGAACAAGAGCCGAAAGAGCGATTCGGCGCAAGGTGCCGTTCATGATTCCATCTGGCCTTATCGAATAGTTGATCAGATAGTATTTTGACCTTCAACCATCCCCACGGTTCATGGCTTTAGCCAACTGTTACACAGTAAACATACCCCAATACCTCGACAATATCCCCGACCGCCCGGCCGTTTTCCAAGCCCGCGCCCAGGGCTTTCATGGCATTTCTAGTAGAAATCATTATGCCTAAAATAATATTTTGTGCATAAAATTACCGGGATAGAACGTACATGAAAACAACGGAGTCCGGATCCCCACTGAACCAAAGGATGAACAATGGCCTATTTGAAAAATACCTGGTATGTTGCCGCCTTGTCGACCGAAGTCGGCGCCGACGAGCTGTTCCATCGAAAAATCCTCGGCACATCGGTACTCATGTACAGAAAGCAGGATGGAACGGCGGTCGCCATGCGCGATCGATGTCCGCACCGGTTCGCGCCTTTGCATCTTGGCAAGAAGATCGGCGACGAAATCGTGTGCCATTACCACGCCCTGCAGTTCGATTGCTCTGGCCAGTGCACGCACAACCCTCACGGCGAAGGCAACATCCCCAAGGCCGCGAAGGTACAGACGTTCCCGCTGCAAGAACGGTACGGGTTTATCTGGATATGGATGGGTGATGAAGCGGCTGATCCCGGCCTGCTGCCAGACTACAGCCCACTCGACGATGGTCCGCCTACCGGCGTCGGCCATACCTATATGCATATGCGGGCCAATTACGAACTCATCATCGACAACGTCATGGACCTGAGCCACATCGACCATGTCCACGGCGAAATCATCTCCACCCGCGGCCAACTGTCGCCCATCGTTCCCCAGGTGCGTGAAACCGAGAACTCGGTGTTTGCGCGATGGGAGTGGAAGCAAACCCCGCCCATCCTGGTATTGGCCGGGTTTTTGCCGCACCCGGAAAAGGAAGCCCGGCACTTTTTCGACGTGACCTGGATGCCGCCCGCCAACATCCAGCTCTCGGTGGGCGGCGCCCAGGGCGACACACCCTTCGAGCAAGGGGTGGGCGCCTACGACCTGCACACGACCACGCCCGAAACCGAAACCAGCACGCATTATTTCTTTGCGACGCGGCGCAACCACAATACCCACGACGCCGACTTCAATGCCATGAAACTCCAGGCCATGCGAGACGCTTTTGAAAAAGAAGACGGCCCCATCATCTACGGCGTACAGGAAGAAATGGAAACCACCGATTTCTTCAGCCTGAACCCCGTTCTCATGTCCAACGACGTGGCGGCCGTCAGGGCCCGCAGGCTGCTCGCCAGGCTTATCGCCAAAGAAGAGGAGGGCGCAGGTGGCAGCGCCGCGCCAGCAGCCAGAACTGCCGCCGCCTGAACCGTCGGACAGCCCTGCGGTCCGGCTCCCGCGCCAGCGGGCGGCGCGAGAGCCTCGACCCATGGCGTCCAGGGATTGCGCGGCGGCTATTGCCCGCGGCACGCCTCGGTTTGGCGCAAACCTCCGGCGCAAAATTCAGGCATCCAGGCCATAAAAGTATGTTACAGTTTTTCAAAATTAGTAATTAGCAGCGTTTGCTTATTACAATAATTGCACAGAAGGCGAGGACGTCTTTGCGGGCTCTTGGTGTTATTGGGGCCTGATTGAACTGAACATGCCCCACCCTGGAGAAGACCTTGTACAAGAAGCTCCCAGCTTTGCTTGCAGCGGTTGCTGCCACCATGACCCTGGCATCCTGCAACGACGGCGGCTCCGATGTCGCGTCCAGCGCCAATACGCCCAATATTCTTTTCGTCATCATGGACGACGTCGGCATCGACCAGATGGCGGCTTTCGGCTACGGCGGCAACACCCCGCCCAGCATGCCCAACATCAACGCCATCGCCAAGGCGGGCGTGCGCTTCCGCAACGCCTGGTCCATGCCTGAATGCTCGCCGGGGCGGGCTTCCTTCTTCGTGGGCCGCTATCCGTTCCGCACCAATATCTATCAGGCCATCGGCCAGAACGACCTGGCCAATTCGCAGTTGTCGCCTTACGACGTCACGGCGCCCAAGCTGCTCAAGCAGGCCAACTACGAAAGCGCCATGTTCGGCAAATTCCATCTTGCCGGCCCCGAGAACAACGAGGCGGGCGATGGCACGCCAGCCGAGCTGGGCTGGGATTATTTTTACGGCTGGATCGGCGGGCTTCCCGGTTCCATCGACACCACGGCGGGCAATGTCGCCCCCGCCGACACATACAGCTGCGGCTTCGTGCCCGGCCATGGCGTCGGCAATGCCGGCGCGGACACCGGCGCATGCTATCAGGCCGACAACTCCTGCACAAAAATCACCCGCTCTTCGCCGGCGGACGACCCGGCGGGCCTGCAATGCCTCACCTCGGGCGGCATCTTCGTGCCCAATCAAGCCTGCGGCGCCACCCATCCCGCACTGAACTTCAACACCCAGAACGCCTATTACGTTTCGCCGCTGGTCATCATCAACAACGGCAAGGTCGAAGATGTACCGCTCACCGACCCCCGCGCCAGAGGCTACCGCACCACCATCGAAACCAATGCGGCCATCGACTGGATCAAGACCCGCTCGCCCAGCAAGCCCTGGATGGCCACGGTCAGCTATAGCGCGGCCCACACGCCCTGGCAGCAGCCTCCCGGCAGCCTGTTCAAGAACCACGACGCGCTCATCGATGGCGCCGATTGCGAAGGCTCCATCGCCGGCAGGGTCATCCAGAACAAGATGACCGAAGCCATGGACACCGAGTTCGGCCGGCTGCTGGTCGAAACCGGCCTGGCCAAGCGCGGGGACGACGGCTCGCTCGTCTACGATCCCAAGGCCAGCAACACCGTCATCGTCATCGTCGGCGACAACGGCACCCTGGGCTCCGCGGTCAAGCTGCCATTCCAGACCGGGCAGGCCAAGGGCACGGCCTACCAGACCGGCGTCTGGGATCCGCTGATCATCGCCGGGCCGCAGGTTGCCCAGCCCGACCGCGAAGTCGACCACATGGTCAATATGGTCGACCTGTTCCAGTTCTTCGGCGAACTGGCCGGCATCGACGCCCACAAGGCCGTGCCGCGCACCCTCGACTCCGTCGGCATCCTGCCTTACCTGACCAACCCCGGCCAGGCCAGCCTGCGCACCATCAACTTCACCATGGGCGGCTACAACCTGCAAGCCAACGGCGGCCGGAACCAGCCTTGCGTCATCAGCGGCAGCTGCACGCAGATTCCCATCAACAAAGGGGTGTGCGAAGACAACGGCGGAGTCTGGTGGGGCGAAGGCTACGACAATGCAAAATCGACAGGCCCTGACACAGACGTGGTGCCCAATGGCGGAGTCGGCTATCGCAGTTGCGCCGCGGTGAATCAGGCACTGGACGGCGCCGGGCGGGATCTTATCGACATCCTGCCCGAAATCTCCACCGCCATTCGCAACGACCAATACAAACTGGTGCAGAACACCTACCAGAACTACGACAAGGCCACCAAGACCATTACCGCTCCTATCGTCGAGGAGGAGCTGTACGAGGTCAACGAAGCCGCGCCCACGCCGCTGCTCGATACGCCCGACCGCAACCTGCTGCCTGCCGCCAATGCGGAAACACAGGCCGCCTACGACGACCTGAAGGCCAAGCTGACCAAAATGCTGGCATCCGAGCCCTATTGCCCGGGCGATGGCAACAAAGACGGCGTGGTCGACGCCAAGGACGTGTCCAACTGGAGCCGCATCGCCAATCAGTGGGGTCTGTCCAGCGTCTACGACTTCTTCGTCAACAACCTTCTCGACGGCAAGACCGACACCAACGACGGCAGCATCGTCCAGAACAACCTGGGCAAGACCTGCGAGAAATCCTATGGCATCTATTAAGCCCGGGCGCCGCCGCAAGTTCATCGTTGCCGGCACGGCGGCGGTTGCCGTACTGGCCGCGGCAAGCGCGGCGGCCTGGCTTGCCATGCCGTCGCAGCCCAAGCAGCCGGCCGCACCCACGGTGATCATCGGCGACGGCGTCTCCGCACCCAAGGACATGGCATGGATCCCGGGCGGCGTTTTCCAGATGGGCAGCGACAGCAAGCTCGCCCAGCGCAACGAGCGCCCGGAGCATCCGGTCAGGGTGCACGGTTTCTGGATGGACGTCACCGACGTCACCAACGACGAGTTCGCCGAATTCGTCAAGCAGACCGGCTACGTCACCACCGCCGAGAAAAAACCCGACTGGGACACCATACGCGTGCAGCTTCCCCCCGGCACGCCCAAGCCGCCAGATAGCGTGCTGGTGCCGGGCGCCATGGTCTTTGTCGGCACCAGAGCCCCGGTCAATCTTGCCGATTATTCGCAATGGTGGCGCTATGTGCCAGGCGCCGACTGGCGGCACCCGCAAGGCCCCGGCAGCTCCATCGAGGGCAAGGGCAACCACCCCGTCGTTCAGGTAAGCTACGAAGACGCCCTGGCATATGCCAAGTGGGCGGGCAAGCGCCTGCCCACCGAGGCGGAATGGGAATTCGCGGCGCGCGGCGGCCTGAACCAGGCCACCTATGCCTGGGGCAACGAGCTTGCGCCCGACGGCCAGCAGCAGGCCAATTACTGGGACAGCAAACAGGGCGCTTTTCCGGTGGTAAGCCCCAAGGCCGGCGGCGCCCACGGCACCATGCCGGTCGGCACCTTTCCGCCGAACGGCTACGGCTTGTCGGACATGACAGGCAATGCCTGGCAATGGGTGTCCGACTGGTACAGTTCCGACTATTTCGCCAAGCAGGCAGCACTCGCCAAGAACGGGCCCATCGACAATCCGCAAGGCCCGGCCAAGTCCTTCGACCCTTCCGAACCTGGCATGCCGGTCAACGCGCCCAAGCGGGTCATCCGCGGCGGCTCCTTCCTGTGCAACGAAAGCTATTGCCTGTCGTACCGGCCCAGTGCGCGGCGCGGCTCCGACCCGGCCAGCCCCATGTCCCATGTGGGTTTCCGCCTGGTCAAGGATGCGCCGGCGCCCCGGCAGGTCGCTTCGGCCGCAACGCGCTGAGTCCATAGCCAGATCCCGTAGCCAAGTCCAGCATGCAAGCCGCCGCGACTGCCACTGCCGTCGCGGCGGCTTTGCGTTTGCCGCGCACGTCTCGTGCCTATCCGGGCGCGGGCATGCGTGCCCGCGCAAACAATACCTTGCCTTATCGAATCATCTGATTGATTTCGATGATGGGCATCATGACGGCCAGGACGATGAGCAGCACGATTCCGCCCATGATCAATATCATCAGCGGTTCGAGCAGGGCGGTCATGGTCAAGGCCCGGCGCTCCAGTTCGCTGGACAGGGTGCGGGCCGCCCGTTCCAGCATGGCAGGCAATTCCCCGGTTCGTTCGCCGCTGCCTATCAAGTGGATCAACAGCGGCGGAAACACCTTTTGCGCCTGCAGGGCGGCTGCCAGGGGACTGCCCTCGCGGACGTTCCGGGTGGCTTCATCCACCGCGAGGCGCAATTTGTCGTTGCTCAGAGTGCGTCCAGCCGCTTCCAGCGCGCTGAGCAACGGGACGCCGCTGCTGGTCAGGATGCCCAGGGTCGCCGCATAGCGGGCGGTATTGACCCCCAGCACGTAGCGCCCGATCAGCGGCAGGCGCAAGACGCGCGCATGCCACGACAAGCGGGCGGCGGGATGGCGCAGATGCCAGCGCCACAGTGAAAACAGCGCTGCCAGGCCGACGGCGGCAATCACACCCCAGTCGCGGACAAAGCCGCTGATGGCCAGCATGGCGCGGGTCAGAAAGGGCAGCGTTTGATGCGCCTGGCTGAATGCACCCACCACCTGGGGCACGACGTAGCTCAGCAGGAAGATCACGATGGCGATGGAGACGACGGTGACGATGATGGGATAGATAAAGGCGGTCAGTATCTTGTTGCGCAGCGCACCGCGCGACTCGATGTAGTCGGCCAGCTTTTCCATGACCTGGGACAAATCGCCCGACTGCTCGCCGGCGTCGATCAGGGCGCGGTAAATGGGCGGGAAATCGCGGGGACGCGCCGCCAGCGCTTCGCCCAGGCGATGGCCCGCACGGATGTCAGCGCGCACCGAGGCCAGCGTATGGGCAACATGCTGGCGTTCGGCCTGTTCCAGCGTGGCGCTGAGGGCGGCTTCCAGAGGCAGGCGCGCGGCCAGCAGGCTGGCGAGCTGTCGGGTCAGCCAGCCCAGATCCGAGTCGCTGATGCGCGGACCTTTCAATACCTGTCCCGGCTTGCCGCGCCCTCCGCCTGCAGCCCGTACGGACAGCGGCAGCAAGCCGCGCGCGCGCAAGGCCTGGCGGGCGCTGCGTTCACTGTCCGCGTCGATCAGCCCGCGTTCCGTGCGTCCCGTGGCATTGGCGGCTTCATATTGATAGGTAGGCATATATAGGCCTCGAAGGCTGGAGCCTGCGCGGGGCTCCTTTGGGGGTTAACAGGCCCTAAACCTCGCGGGTCACGCGGGCGATTTCGTCGTCGGTGGTGATGCCTTGCTCGACCCAGCGCTTGCCGTCCTGGCGCAGGCTTTGCAGGCCGGTGCGCTGCGCGGCCTGGCGCAAGGCCTGCTCATCCGCGCCGGCGTGGATCATGCCGCGCAAGGCGTCGTCCACCGAAAACAGCTCGTGCACGCCGGTGCGGCCGCTATACCCCGTATGGCCGCAAGCGGCGCACCCGCCGGAATTCAGCGATGCCGTGCCGTCGGGCAGGCTGATCTTGCACTGTGGGCAAAGCTTGCGCACCAGCCGCTGCGCCAGAACGCCTTGCAATGTGGAAGCCAGCAAAAAGGGCTCCACGCCCATGTCGATGAGCCGGGTCACGGCGGACACCGCGTCATTGGTATGCAGCGTGGCCAGCACCAGATGACCGGTGAGCGAGGCCTGAACCGCGATCTGCGCGGTTTCCAGGTCTCGGATTTCGCCGATCATGATGACGTCGGGATCCTGGCGCAGGATGGCGCGCAGCGCCGCGGCGAATGTCAGCTCGATGCGCGAATTGACCTGCATTTGTCCTATGCCCGGCAAATCGTACTCGATAGGGTCTTCCACGGTAAGGATATTGGTGGTCGCCGCGTCGAGGCGACCCAGCGCGGCATACAAGGTCGTGGTCTTGCCGCTGCCGGTGGGGCCGGTGACCAGTACGATGCCGTGCGGCTGGTGGATCAGCGCATCCAGCTGGCGCAGCACTTCGGGGGCCATGCCCAGCCGTTCCAGTTCGAGGCGCCCGGCCTCCTTGTCGAGCAGGCGCAGCACGGCGCGCTCGCCATGGCCGGTTGGCAGGGTGGACACCCGCACGTCGATGGGGCGGCCGCCCACGCGCAGGGCGATCCGGCCGTCCTGCGGCAGGCGCTTTTCGGCGATGTCGAGGCTGGCCATGATTTTGATGCGTGACACCAGGGCATTGTGCAGGGCGCGGCGCGGACTGACGATATCGCGCAGGGTGCCGTCCACGCGATAGCGCACCACGGAGTGGTTCTCGAATACCTCGAGGTGGATGTCGCTGGCCCCGTCCCGGGCGGCCTGGGTGAACAGCGCGTTGATCATGCGGATGACGGGAGCGTCGTCGCTGGCTTCGAGCAGATCCTCGATTTCGGGGATGTCCTGCATCAGGCGATCGAGATCGATCTCGTTGGCCGCCTCGTCCACCACGGCGGCGGCATCGCCCGTTTGCGCATAGGCGGCCGCAAGCAGCGTATCGAGTTCGGAGTCGGAAACCTCCCGGTGCGCCAGATCGCCATAGCGCCGGCGAATCTCGGCCAGCGCCCAGCCGGGCGTGGTGGCAGAGCTGATCAGCACGACGCCGGCGGAGCCGGTCTGGATCAAAGCCCGGTGCGTGCGCGCCCAGGCGTAGGGAAGCCGGATGCTCATGGCTGCTTTTCGGGAACGGGCGTGCCGGGGGATGGCACGGCGGCCGGAGCGGCAGCGCCGGCAGCGGGCGCCGGCGCGGCATGCTGCGCCTCGCGCAGATCGAGCAGGCCTGTTTGCGGGTTGCGCGTGACATTGGGCAGCGGCGTCATGGCCGACGAGGGCGAGAACCAGGTGGATCTGGGCGGCAAGTGCGCCTGCGCCTCGCGCATGTAGTTGTAGCGATCCAGGGTAAGACTGGCCCCGTCCTGAGCATTGCGCACAATGTGCGGCCGCAGGAAGATCATCAGATTGGTTTTCGTGCGCTGCCGGCTGTCGTAGCGGAACAGGTTGCCCAGCAGGGGAATGTCGCCCAGCAAGGGCACCGACTTCGAGCTGTCGTTGATGGTGTCCTCGAGCAGGCCGCCCAGCACGATGATCTGCCCGTCGTCGACCAGCACATTGGTTTCCAGCGCGCGCTTGCGCGTGACCAGCGTGCTCGCGTCGCTGGTCAGGCTGCCGTCCAGGCTGCTGACCTCCTGGTAAAGCGCCAGTTTGACGGTGCCGCCTTCGGATATCTGCGGGCGGATGCGCAGGGTCAGGCCGACGTCTTCGCGGGTGATGGTCTGGAACGGGTTGCTGGCCCCGTCGGCCGTGGTCGTGTATTGCCCTGTGACGAACGGCACGGTCCTGCCGACCATGATGCTGGCTTCTTCGTTGTCCAGAGTCATGAGGTTGGGCGTGGACAGCACGTTGGCGCCGCCTTTCGACTGCAAAGCCCGGGCCAGCACGCCCAGGTTCAGCACCTGGTTGCCCAGGACGTTGACCGTGCCGTTGACCACGCCCAGGCTCAGGCCCTGGGCCAGGGCGTCGATGGTGGTGCTGGTGCCGGTGGTCAAGCCCGTGCCGCCAAGATTGGCGCCGCCGATGAAAGCGGTCTTGCCGCTGGTGATGTCGTTGCCGCCGGCCATCCATTGAATGCCGAATTCCGCGGCGTTGTCGGCATTGACCTCGACGATGAGGCTTTCAACCAGCACCTGGGCGCGGCGCTGGTCCAGTTGGTCGATGACCTCGCGCAGGCTGCGGTACAGCGGAGCAGGCGCGGAAATGATGAGCGTGTTGGTGGACGGGTCGGCCTGAACCGTGGCGCCGCCGGCCGTGAAGCCCACCGACTGCATGGAGTTGCCATCGGAACCGCCCAAAGAGCCGGTCGTCCCGCCCTTGGCGCCGGACATGCTGTTCTGCCCGGAGGACGATTTCGTGCTCGATGCCGTGTTGAGCCCTTGCAGGGCGCTGGAAGACGACGTGTTCGAAGAGCCGCTGGACAAGCCTCCCGAGAGCGTGCCGCTCAAGCCCCCGCTGTCGCCGCCGCTGCTGTTGCCAAGCTGACCGCCCTGGCTGTTCTGGCCGCCCAGCGCGCCGCGCAGGACCTGGGCCAGCTTGGTTGCCTGCGCGTTGCGCAAATACACCACGTGCAGATTGCCTTCCTGAGACTCGGGACTGTCGATTCTTTCGACGAGGTTGCGGGCCAGCTTTAGTTTTTCCGGGCTGGTGGCGCGCAGCAGGACGGAATTGGTGCGCGGATCGGCCAGCACGACGGTTTGCTGCGATGTATCGCCGCCGGTCTTGTTGTCCAGCAGTTGCGCGGCAAGCGCCGCGACGTCGAGCGCGACGCCGTACTGAATGGGGACGACGTCGGTGCTGATGGCTTTGGGCGTATCGATGCGGGCAATGACCTTGGCGATGCGATCCAGGTTGTCCGCATAGTCGGTGACGACCAGCGTGTTGTTGCCGGTATAGGCATTGATGGGGTTGTTGGGAGCGACCATCGGCCGCAATATGGGCACCAGACTTGCCGCGTTTTCGTACTTCAGTTGAAAGACCCGCGTCATGAGTTCGCCGCTGTGCTTGGCCGTGGTCTGCGCATTTTGGCTGACCGCAGACCCCTGCAGCTTGGCGTCGGCTTCGGGCACGACCCGGCTTACCCCGTCGACCTCGACCACGGCGAAGCCCTGCATGCGCAAGGCGCTGAGCAACATCGAATACGCGGTGTCCGAATCGACAGGCGCCTCCGAAACCAGCGTCAATTGGCCTTTCACGCGCGGATCCACGACAAAGTTGCGGCCGGTGAACCGCGCCATGGCGCGAACCACGCCTTGCAGGTCGGCGCTCACGAAGTTGAGCATGGTGGTGGCGCCGGACGGCTTGTTGGCGGCTTCGGAAGAGGGTGCAGGCTCTTGTTCGGCCTGCTCATGCGGCGCGGACCGGCGGCGTGGAGCAGGCTTGGGCGGGGGTGGGGTGTAGTTTTTCGAAGGCTCCTCGTGCCAGCCTTCCTGGCCGACCGAGGTGCGAACGACCAGGGGCGAGGAGCCGGCATCGGCCGTATTCTGCTTGGGAGCCGTAGCGCAGCCGGCCAGAAGCAGGGATAGCGCCAGGGTGGACAAGGCCGGGTGGAAACGATGGCTGTTGCTCACTTTGTTATGGGGATTTTTCATGACGGTATCGATAAGCCTGTTGAGATGCATTAACGAAAATGCAGAATGGTTTGATTGTTCCGCTGCGGTCCAAGAGCGGCCAACACGTCGTGCAGAGCGGCATGGATGCTTTTGCTGGCCGCCGGATCCACCTGCGCCGTCCCGTCGAACCTGGAGGCCTTGCCGTCCAGCGTTCCCACGCCGTTCAGCATCAGCGGCCCCTGGCGGGTGTCGAGCACGAGATCCACACGGTTTTTCTGCGCACCCTGTTTCAGGATCAGGGTGTAATCGCCCAGGGGGCGAACGGGTGTCAGGCTGGAAACGGCGTTGTGCCACTGCGCGTCGAGCAGCACGGTGCCGGCCGGCTGGCTGCCCGACCCAATGACGCTTGCCGGCCATTTGAACGAAAGCTCGCCGCCGGGACCGATGGCCGCGATGCGCGCATCCAGCGCGCCCAGCGCCGAGGCCGGCAGTTTCAGCGTTTGTCCCGATACCCCCACGCCCGTCCAGCCCGGCGTAAGGATGAGTGGGCCGCCCAGCCAGGGGTGGGTGACGCGCAGCCTGGGACCCGGTGCGAACGACAACTGCCAGCGCAGCGGGTCGGGCAAAGTGCGACGGTACGACGGAGCGCCAACCGCGATGGTGGCGCTGCCCGACCATAGCGTTCCGCTGGCATCGACGATTGCCAGCGGCCAGGCCTGGGGCAGCATTACCATGGCCCAGCGCGCGGGCAATACCGCCAGGGCGGCGCAGCCCGCCAGCAGCGCCAGGCCGATAAGGCGGAGAACCATGCGCCGGCTCATGGCGCACGCTCGGCGGGCTGTTGAACGACGATCCGTCCCGTGACCTGGCCCGGCCTGTCGCGCCCGTTCACGTTGGCGCGGGCCAGCTCGACAGTTCGCGTCTGCAATTGCAGCAAATAGGGCAGGCTGGCCAGCCATTGCATGACGTGCGTGGCGCTGGCGTTGGTCAGAACGATTTCCCACTGCCGCGGCCCGTTGTCCGCGCCGCCATGAACTTCCGTGAGCGCGGCGGTGTCTTCCAGGCCGGCCCGCTGCAGCGTGGCGCGCAATGCCCCGGCAAGATCGGAGGTGTCGATTTTTCCGGATTGGCTGTGCTGCAGAGCCTGGGCTTCGAGTATCAAGGCATCCACCTGCGCCGCATCGGCATGCAGGCGAGGCAGTTGTTCATGTGCCCGGGCAATGGTGCGCAGGGCGGGCTGCATGCCCAATGTCCAGACCAGGGCGGCGGCGACAACCGCTCCGCCCACCTGCAACAGCCTGCGCTCCTGGTGCGTGCGTTCGTTCCACCACGCAAGAGCCTGCTGTCGCGACGTCTCGAACTGCTGGCGCCAAACGGAAGACGGGGAGGGGCTCGGCGGCCGGCGGTAATCGCTCATTGGCGGAGCTCCTTGGCTCGCGCGGCGGCGCGCCGTATATGCCAGGTGTGCGCAACATTGTCGTCCTTTTCCAGCACAAGCGACTGCACCGCCGCCGCCTGATGCAGGGCTGCCTCGTTGGCGGGCGGCGTATAGCCTTCGGCCAGGGTCAAAGTGAGCTCTCCTTTTTCATAATGCAGCGAAGCGACATGGCCATCGGCAAACCCCAGCACGCGCGCCGCGCCCATCGCCAGAGGCATGAAGTCGTCCTCGCCGGCCGCGCCGCCCTTCAGGCGCAGCATGTCGCGCTGCTTTCTCGCCTGCATGACCGGATCGATGACGACCGGTATGGATGGAAACGCCTTGCGCACCGCCTGCTCCATGGAAACCTGGAGCGTGCGGACCTCGCCGCGCAGCTGGGCGGCATAGATTTGCAGGCCGGCCAGCCACAGCAAGGCGGCGGCGCCGCCCCACAGGGCCGCGCGGCGCCAGCGATGCACTTGCGAAGCCGGACGCCATTCGGGCCGTGCCAGGGACCAGCGAGGCAACGGGGCCCGCCAGCGGTCGTTCACGGGAAGCGCCAGCGGCAGATCGGGATGGGGATCGTTGTCGGGGATGGCCAGCGGGAAGGGGACGATGGATACAACCTTGAAGCCCGCGTCGTCCAGCTGGCGCCAGGCCTGCAGCAAGGCCTGGCGGTCCGTCCAGACCGCGCAGACATAGCCTTCGGCGTCGCGCGGACCGTGGGCGATGCACAGGCTCGACGTATCGCTGAGCGCCATGGGCTCGACGCTGGCCTCCACGGCGGCATCCAGCCGCTTCGCCGGCAACGGAGGCAACTGGACGGTCGCCACGATGGCATCGCCTGGATGCAGGACGACATGCACCTGATCGGAAGGAACCGCCTGGGCCAGCTCCGACAAGGGCAGCTCGCCGCTGCGCAGCAGTTGACCTTTGCCGTCGAACAACGCAAAAGCCGCGACGGAGCCGGGCGTTATCCGGTCGAGGGGGGGCAGGGCCAGGCGCAATGGGTTCTTCATGTCATTCCTTGATCCAGCGGATGGCGGGCGGCTGGCCGCCGTGACGATACAACAACGCCTGCATCCTCGCAACGACATCGTCCAGGGCAACCTGGCCGGTGACCTTGAACCAGTCGCTGGCTATGCCTATCTGGTTCCCAGGCACGATGTCGGGATCGTTCAGGCGATTGAAGAAATCGGCGCGGCTGGTGAACCATCGTCCTCCGTCACGCTGTACGGTCAAATCGCGGGCCCGGGCCAGGGCCAGGCCGGGAATGCTGGCGCTCAGCACTTCGGCGCTGGCCGTGTTGGCGTTGATGGTGGCGCTTTTCGGCAAAATGGCCAGGTAGGATGACAGCGTTGCGGCCATCGCGGGCGATATGCCTTCAATGCCGAGAAGATCGCCCACGCTTCTGAGCCCCGGAGCCGCCTGCCCGCCGTCCGGGCGAAGCTGGGAGTCGGCGACGCGCTGGGCGATGGGCCCGGCCAGTCCGTCCGGCACCCCCAGACTGCCAAGCAGTTTTTTCAAGGCTGCCACTT
Source organism: Eoetvoesiella sp. (assembly GCF_035555955.1). Classification (NCBI taxonomy): domain Bacteria; kingdom Pseudomonadati; phylum Pseudomonadota; class Betaproteobacteria; order Burkholderiales; family Alcaligenaceae; genus Eoetvoesiella; species Eoetvoesiella sp. The sequence continues at coordinate 197,741 of NZ_DATMGA010000066.1, forward strand.
GCGCGGGCTGGACGACCCCCTGGACAGCCAGCCCTGTGAGATTGAATTTGCCCTGTTCGTCTTCGATCTGGCCTGAAAAATACGCTTTGCGCGCATCGCCCGGCGCGGTGATTTCCAGGGCCGAAATGGGCTGGTCCCAGATCGCGTTCTTGCGGGTCACGGCGTTATGGCGGGCGTCGTTGAACAGGATTACGCGCGACCAGTCCAGGCCGCCGCGCAGCAGCCACTTCGCTTGCACGCGATCCCGTTCGCCGGCCAGGGTATCGGCAAGCAGGGACTGGCGCTCCACAATCGCCGCGGTGACGACCGCCGCCGCGGCGACCACGACCAGTGCGGCGATGACCGCCATGCCCCTCTGGCGGGCAGCGCGCGGCGGCACCCGCTCCGATCTGGACGGCGGGACGCAGCGGCGAGGAAAGATGCGTGGAAACCGGCTCACGGCAGCACCACCACTTTTCTGTAGGTCTCGTCGACACCGTTGTGCTGACGCTCGATCTGGATTTCCAGGCCCGTGGCCGTCAGTTGCATGTCCATAGCCTTGATGGCCGACCACCCTCGGCCGGGCACCCAGGCGCGCACCGCGAAACCCTTTACATGCGTGAGCACGGTTTCCCCGGCCCCGGGCTCGGGCAAGGGAAGCGCTTGGGAGGCCGGCGCAACGGCGCGGCGCAGGGTATCGCCTTCCTTGCGCCATACGACCCGCTGCCATGCTCCATCGCCGGCCGAACGCACCACGATCAGCGCGGGATCGGCCCAGACGATGCCGGGGGGCAGCAGGGGGCCTGTGGAGATGGCCGAACCTGTACCGCTTGCCGTAGAGGACTCCGCCTCCGACGCGGCTTCCGTGGCGGGCGAAGCCAGGACGTCGCTTCCTGCATAACGGCTGACATCGCTTTGAATCTGCCCCAGCACTCGCACGAGAGCCAGGGTGTCGTCGGCGCTGGCGCCCAGCCTCTCGCTGGAACGCTCGACAAGATCGAGTGCGCGCCAGGAAATGACGCTGAGCAGCGCCATCAACGCCAGGGCGACCAGCACCTCGATCAGTGTGAAACCTCGCTGGCCGGCAAGCGCGCGCTTCATGGCAGCAGCGACAGCAGGCCGCTCAACTGCGCAAGCACCGGGCCCTGCTCCAGGCGCGCCCGCACAGTGACCTGCCGGAAGTTGCCGTTGACGGTGGATTGGACCTGCTGCTCGCACTCCAGTGCAAGCGGCCCCTGCGGACAGGGCACGGTTGTACGGCCCACGACCGGAAAGGCGCGCTGGAGGCGCAGCTCTGCCAGATTGTTCTCCGCAGCCTGAAGCGCCAGGCTGCGTTGCTGCATGGCGTGGGCGCCGCCGGCGCTGACGCCCAGGGCCCGTATCGAGGCGGCCAGAGCGATGCTGACGATGGCCAGGGCGATGAGCACCTCCAGCAAGGTGAAGCCGGCCTGCGTCTGCGGCGGGTTCATGGAAGCACCTCGTACTGGCCATTGCCGGATCGCACGATGCGAACGGTGTTCCGCCCGTCGTTGAGTTCGACGGCCAGGGGGCCGGATATCCATTCGGCGTTGAACACGGTCTGCCCGGCTGGATCGACCCGCACGGCAATCGCGTTATCGGATGTCCAGGAGCGTGGACGCAGCGGGCTGCCGTCGGCAAAGCGCCTGGCAAGCACGGGGCCGGATTGGCGCGCCATGCCCGCGGGCAGGAAGATGTCGCGCGAAACCCGCGCAAACCCATAGCCCCGGCTGTTGTATTCCCAGGCGACCAGGCCCGAATCCTTTCGGGCTTCGGCCTGGGCGACGGCAAACAATTGCGCCAGGCGCTGGGCGTCCTGGCGCAAGGCGCGGGCATCGCCTCCGGAAAACGCGCTGACGCTGATGGTGGACGTGGCAATGCCGATGACCACCAGAACGATCAGCACTTCCAGCAGCGAGAACCCTCTTTGCCGGCAGGATCGTGCAACAAGCCCCTGCGGCTTGTGCCGAAGGCCTGCTGGCAGCGCCCGGCTATTTGGACCAGGAACCAATGTCGGCATCGTTGCCTTCGCCTCCCGGGTGCCCGTCGGCGCCCAGCGAGAACACATCGATTTCACCGTGCACGCCCGGGTTCAGGTATTGATACGGTGTGCCCCAGGGGTCGTTGGGCAGGCGATCCATGTACGAACGACGCCCCGAGCGCTGGCCATTGGCCGGATCGTTGACCAGGGCCTTCAAGCCTTCCTCCGCGCTGGGGTAGCGGCCATTGTCCAGCCGATACAGCTTGAGCGCCTGCATGAGGGCGCCGATGTCCTGGCGCGCGGCCACGGCGCGGGCCTGGTCGGGGCGATCCATGAGATTGGGCACGATCAGCGCGGCCATGATCCCCATGATGACGACCACCACCATGATTTCGATCAGGGAAAAGCCAAGCTGGCGATGGGTGTAGGAAGGACGGGAAGAGGCGGGCGGATGGTGTTTCATGGAGAAGGGCGGTGGCAAGGGAAAAGAAGAGGCGCGAAAGGCCGCGCAACGGCGCAGCCAGGGAAATCGAATGGAAATCATTGCTGGTATTGGGAGTCTCCGACACAAAAACTGATAGGTGTCATTTTTTGGAACATTTTAAGTTAACGTACTCGCCTGAAAATGACAATGGCTGCAACCCCAATTGACAGGATTATATTGATTTGCTGTTTTTCGTCCGCCCACACTGGCCGATCGGCGCAAACAGGCCCGCATTCGATAAATTTTTGCGGTTTATCGCTTAAACCGTCATCATATCGGCTTTCCATGGTTTAACGGCGCAGGCCGTAATTCGTCGCCGCCAGCAAGGATCCATCGTCAATGAACCTTTCGCCTGCATTACCTCGTGTCGATATGCCCGCATTTGCCCGTGGCTTGGCCATCGTGGCGCTTGCCCTGGGCATAGGCGTGTGGGGAGCCCTGCTGTTTGCGCCGGCGCCGCGCGCGCTGCCGCCCATGCTCGACACCGTTACTTCGGAACAAAACACCGCCGCCGTGGCGCGCTGGTTCGGCGGCGGGGCGCTGCGCGTGCGCGTGGCCCTCATGGGGCTGATTACCAGCGACAAGGGCGGGGCGGCCCTGCTTTCCGTCAATGGCGGGACGGCTCAGGCCTATCGGGTTGGGCAGACGCTGGCGCCTGGCGTCACCCTGGCCGGCGTCACGGCCAACGCCGTCTCCATTGACCAGGATGGGGTTACCGAGCAGGTTGCCATGCCGGCCAACCCGGCAAGCGTGGTGCAAGGCTTTGTTCCTGTTAACAAGTCTGCAACCCGCCACTGATGCCTGATCTGTGGATTCCCTGGGGCATGGGGCGGGCGGGCGCCATGCTGGCGGCCGTGGCTCTTGCGCTGGTTCTGGCGGCTGTCCTGGATCGCACCGCGTATCGCTTGCCGCGTGCGCTCGATCCGCACATCTCCAACGAACGAACCCCGTTTCATCGGCACTGCCGACTGGCCTTCTGGACGGCGGGTCCAGTCCTGGCCATAGTGTGGGCCTGGCTGCTGGGGCCGACGCTTGCCGCCGCGGCGGCCATCGCCTGCACCATGGTGCTGCTGGCGCTCGCCTGGATCGATGCCGAAACCGGGCTGTTGCCGGACAGCCTGAGCCTGTCGCTGCTGTGGCTGGGCTTGCTGGTGAATCTGCAGGGCGGCTTCACGCCTCTGCCGGATGCCGTGCTGGGCGCGGTGGCGGGTTATCTGGTGCTTTGGTGTGTTTGCCGATTGTTTTTGCTGCTGACCGGCCGCATGGGCATGGGCCATGGCGACTTCAAGCTGCTGGCCGCCCTTGGCGCCTGGCTGGGATGGATGTGCCTGCCCTGGGTTTTGCTGATTTCGTCGTGCGCGGCCCTGGCCGCGGCGCTGGGGCTGCGCCTGGCTGGGCGCATGCAAAAAGGCGAGCCGGTGTTCTTCGGCCCCTATCTGGCGGGCGCGGGCATATTGGTGCTGCTGAGGCTGGCGGCGGGCTCAGCTTAGCGCCGGTGCGATATGGCGCTGAAAAGCGGGGCGCTCTTGCAGGGATTCGTACCAGCGCTGCAATTGCGGGGTAGCGGGCTTGCGCAGGCCGTCCATGCCGATGAAGCGGCGGCAAAATGCGCCCAGCACGATATCGGCAAGCGAAAAGGCTTCACCCTCGAGAAAGCTTCGGCCTTCCAAATGCGCGTCGACGATCAGCCAAAGCTTGCCGGCCGCATCGGCCGCGGCCTGCAAGGCAGCCATGTCGCGCTGTTCGACGGGCGTTCGCACCATGCCCCAGAACACGGGCTTGTCAGCCGGTTGCAAGGTGGACAACGACCAGTCCAGCCATCGATCCACGCTGGCCCGCGCCTTGGGAGCTTGCGGATAAAGGCTGCCGGAAGCGCCGTACTGCATGGCCAGATAGCGCATGATGGAATTGGATTCCCACAAAACGAAATCACCGTCCTCGATGGTGGGAATCTGCCCGTTCGGATTCATGCTCAGGTAGGCAGGCTCTTTGTTCCGGCCGAACTGCATGCCCGCGTCGATGCGTTCGTAGGGCAGGGCCAGCTCGTCGCAGCACCACAGCACTTTCTGGACATTGACGGAATTGGTGCGGCCCCAGATCTTAAGCATTTCGAATCTCTTGAAAAGTGAACAGGAACGAACGGCCTCCACGATGGATGCCGCCTGCCCGGCAACGCTTGCGGCGTCCAGGCCAATGTACTTATGATGCCATAGAGTATCGACACCACGCCAGCCATCACCAGTGACTCCCGGAACAAAAGCAACCATGCCAAATCCCTGGCTGCACGCCTTGGCCCTGGCCGCAATCTTGTTGCTCGCGCAGGTAGCGGGCAGGCCCGCGCTCCAGCTCTTGCGCTTCAGCCGCGACGGGCTGGCGGCCGGCGATTGGTGGCGCCTTCCGACGGCGCATTTCATCCACCTGGGCTGGGCCCATGCCGGCCTGAACGTTCTGGGCGTTCTGCTGTGCTGCGCCCTGGCTCCTCGGCTTTTCGACCGCTTTCTCTGGCTCAGGCTTGCCGGCCTGGCCCTGGGCCTCAGCCTGCTTCTATGGCGGTTTTCTCCGGAAGTTTCCAGCTACGCAGGCCTGTCCGGCGTGCTGTATGGCTTGTTCGCCATGGGCCTGCTTCCTCAGGCCCGGCGCGGAGACCATCCCGCGGCATTGGCGCTGGCAGCCATCGCCGCGTGGATGCTGTGGCAGTGGCTGGTTGCGCCGGCAGCATTGGAAGAACATCTGATAGGAGGGCGCATCGTCGGAGTCGCGCATATCTACGGATTTTGCCTGGGCCTGGCTTTGCTGGCCCTGCAGTCCGTCTGGCGTCGTAGAATTTTCTTTTTGGAAATATTCAGACAAATTTGATTAATAATGTTACAATTTGCGCATCACTGCCTGTCATTGGCCCGACGCCCCGACAACAATAGGACACGAACCGATGAACTCAGCCGCGCGCACGGTACTTGCTGCCGCCATTTCAACCCTTCTGATCTCTCTTGCACATGCTGCCGATGTGCCCGACCCCAAGCAGGCGGCAGCCTATATCCAATTGCACCGCGACGTCCTGATCAACTCCGACCTCTGGACGGACAAGCCGGAAATACTGGCTGCCAACCTGGGTTTCGAAGGCATCATCGGCATTCCGGGCTTGCTGAATGCCAGCGACTTGCCCCTCGCGGTGAATGCCGGGGCCGGCGTCAATCTTGACTGGGCAGCGCTCGATCCGGTTCCGCCGCTGCGCAACCTGACCAGCGGCGCCAGCGTCGTCGGCTCGGTGGTGGCGGGCTTCGGCGCCACGCCGGTGCTGGCCGACGCCATGCCCATCGAAGTCAGTTGGCCGTTGCTGCCCAGTTCGGTATCGCCCGAGAACATCGCCATTACGCTCAACACCGGTGAAATCGTCCATCCCGTCGCGGCGGCGCTCAATCCCAATTACGATCATAACGAACGCCACGTCATCGTGGTGTTCGGCGAATTCGCCAACCGGCTTTCGCCCGACACCGTAGGCGCGATTTATCCGGTAACCGTCTCGTTCGTGGCCGGATCGTCGCCGCTCATGGCGGTCGGCCCCAACGGCCCCGTATCTATCGTCGGCCTGTCGGCGCCCAGCAGCAATCCCTACGTGGCCGGGCCAGCCCTGGTCGGCGCCAAGCTCAGCCGCTTTTCGCCGGCCGGCGACTTTCCGCCGCCCGCGCTCAACGGCTCGTTTCCCAACGACGCCTACTCACTTTACGGCGACGATGCCCAATACCGGTTGCGCTTGTTCACGTCGGGCGGGTTCTCGCCGGACGGCGTCAGCGGCTTCATGTCCACCGATTTCGAAACCTTTTTCCGGCTGCACGCCAGGGATGCGAACGGCAATCCCGTTGTCCTCGACAAAGCCGGAAAGGTTTACGACCTGGGAGCGGGGAAGATCGAAATTGTGGGCCTGGCAGAAGTCGGCCCGCCTTCCGAGGGCGCTCCGCAGCGCGCCTATTACACGGAAGACCACGACAATTATTTCGATGTAATCCTGAAGGGCGGCGCCGCCGCCATACGCTTGCTGCAATCCGTGGAAATACCCACCTCCAAGGTGTCGGGCTATAGCGACATCTACAATCCTGGCGGCCCGGGGCGCAGTCCGCAGGCAGGCACCACCTACACCAAACCGGCCAATCCGCAGGTGTACCCCATCGACAAAAGCCTGGATGAGCCGCGCACCGTCAGCTATGCCAGCCAGTCGCTGGCCAGCTACGATCTCGACACCGACCTGCCAGTGGTATTTCGCCTGGCCGCGAGCGGTCGGCCGGACGTGCTGACGAGCGACTCCGAACGGGCCAACGACCTGGTGAACGGCCAGGGCTATACGCTCAAGGATGTGGAGTTCGCCAACGAAACCGACCGGCCCGGCGTCACCGCGGTAATGAGCTATGTATCCAAAAGCGGCGATCGCATCTACACACTGGATACCTCTGAACAGGCTCAGTTGGACGGCGATGCCAACTGGACAAGGGAAGGGCGCGCGTTCGGAGCCTTCAACCGCTCCTGGCCGGGGCTGTCGCCCGTATACCGCTTCTACGACCGCAGCACAGGGCGCCATGTGTTCTCCATCGACAGCGAAGCCGGCGCCAAGCTGGGCGACGCCGAGAATCAGGGCATCGCCTGGCATGCCGCGCTATTCGTGAAACCTCCCGCGCACGAAGGTGGCTCGGGCGGCGGCGCCATGGGTCTGTTCGGCCTGGCGGGCGGCTTGCTGCTTCTGGGCTATCGCCGTTTTTCGGCCGGGCGCCGTCAATGATTTAATGACCGGGATCCTAGATCAATAGGGCAACCCCATCCAGATGTCGTTATCGGATGCCTCGAAGTTAACAAATATGTAATGGTATTGTTGCCAAATTTTCGATTTCGCCATTAGTAAAGTGTGGCATGATAACTATGCCTACCGTCCGTTGCGATTTCGGGCTCTGCCCTTTTTCAGGATGGTGATAACGCTTAGCGTAACCCAGTACTAAATGGGGACATCGGTACGTCATGGCACCACACGATCACGAACATACGCATCACAGTCAACCAGACGACTTGAGCAACGGATCGACGAAAAGTGAAGACAGCCACGCTAAACCGGCAGCGGCCTCGGTGTTGAAAGATCCCGTTTGCGGTATGTCGGTGACCGAACAATCGCCTCAGGCAGTCGCTCCGGGCACGATCTATACCTGTCCGATGCATCCGGAGATTCGCCAAGATCGCCCCGGAAACTGTCCCAAGTGCGGGATGGCGCTCGAGCCGCTTATGCCCACACTGGAGGACGATAATCCTGAGCTGGCTGACTTCAGCCGCCGGTTTTGGTGGACCTTGCCTTTAACGATAATCGTCATGACGCTGGCCATGTTCGGTCACCAATTGGGCTGGTTTGGCATGACTACCCAAAGTTGGGTCGAGCTGGTGCTTTCCTTGCCAGTCGTACTCTGGGCAGGCTGGCCGTTTTTCGTACGGGGTGTGCAATCGGTCATCAACCGTAGCCCTAACATGTGGACCCTAATCGGCTTAGGAACATCGGCCGCCTTTATCTACAGTGTAGTGGCGACTGTTGCACCAGACGTTTTTCCCGACACCTTCTTGTCCATGGGACGTATCGCGGTGTATTTCGAAGCCGCAGTCGTCATTATTTCATTGACGCTTTTCGGGCAAATTCTTGAATTGAAAGCCCGCTCGCAGACGTCTGCGGCGATCAAGTCGTTGGTGGGCTTAGCCCCGAAAACGGCCCGGCGTATCCTGCCTGATGGCATTGAAGAAGATGTGCCGCTTACCCACGTGCACGAAGGCGATCGCTTGCGTGTGCGTCCGGGCGAAAAAGTGCCGGTGGACGGGACGGTTGAAGAGGGCGCGAGTTCAATTGACGAATCCATGCTTACGGGTGAGCCGCTACCGGTAAGCAAACGTGTGGGCGACAAAGTGATTGGCGCTACGATGAATACATCGGGTGCCTTGGTGATACGCGCCGAGAAAGTGGGCGCGGCCACGGTGTTGTCTCAAATTGTGCAACTGGTTGCGCAAGCGCAGCGCTCCAGGGCGCCTATGCAACGCATGGCCGATCACGTGGCAGGGTATTTTGTCATGGCGGTGGTTGCCATAGCCGTGATTACGTTTTTCGTGTGGGGATTCTGGGGACCCCAGCCCAGTTGGGTGTACGGCCTCATCAATGCCGTAGCCGTGCTGATTATTGCTTGCCCTTGCGCGCTAGGCTTGGCTACGCCCATGTCCATCATGGTCGCCACTGGCCGTGGTGCAACGCACGGCGTCTTGTTCCGAGATGCCGCTGCTATCGAGAATTTCCGCAAGGTCGATACCTTGATCGTCGATAAGACCGGAACTTTGACCGAAGGACGACCCACATTTGAGCAAGCAGTTCCCGTCCAGGGCGTTAACGTCGGCGAGGTATTGCGTCTTGCCGCCAGCCTAGATCAAGGCAGCGAGCATCCCCTGGCAGACGCCATTGTTAGTGCCGCGCGAAAGCAGGGTATTGCATTGGCCGGGGTACAAGAGTTCGAGTCTGACTCGGGGATTGGCGTTCGTGGAAAAGTTGGGAACAAACGTCTTGCGCTCGGCAATACCGCGCTGATGCAGCAAGAAGGCATCGATGTGGCGATATTGAGCGAAAAGGCCGATAGCCTGCGTGTGCAAGGCGCGAGCGTCATGTACCTTGCAGCGGATGGCGATCTATTGGGTTTACTCGCCGTGTCAGACCCCATTAAAGCCAGCACACAGGAAGCCTTGAATGAACTGAAGGCCGCCGGAATCCGCGTCATTATGGCTACCGGTGATGGTGTTTCCACAGCCAGATCCGTAGCCGAACGCCTGGGCATCGACGAATTCCATGGCGAGGTAAAACCGGCCGATAAGCTTGATCTTGTCACAAAACTTCAAAACCAAGGGCACATCGTAGCCATGGCCGGCGATGGCATTAACGACGCACCCGCACTGGCAAAAGCCGATGTGGGCATTGCCATGGGTACCGGCACGGATGTCGCCATGAACAGCGCCCAGGTCACGCTGGTCAAAGGCGATTTGCGAGGCATCTCGATTGCTCGCCATTTATCTGATGCCACCATTGCCAACATGAAACAAAACCTGGGATTTGCCTTCGTGTATAACGCGCTGGGCGTACCCTTGGCAGCAGGCGTGTTATATCCATTGACGGGGCTGTTGCTCTCACCCATGATTGCCGCGCTGGCGATGAGCTTGAGCTCAGCCTCGGTGGTGACAAATGCCTTGCGATTGCATAAATCAAAATAGCCGCTCTGGTCTGGCTAAGCTACTGCGACGCCTGCTGGGTTATTTCCTTCTGGGCGGCAAGTGCCTTCGCAGGCCAGGAACTCTTGATGTAAGCCAGCACGGCTGTAATCTCATGGTCGGTCAGTAGCTTGCCGTAGGCCGGCATATCGCTGACATACCCAGGCGGCGCTGTTATGCCAGGCACGAGTCCATTTTTAGTAATGTCAATTAAAACGGCGTCCGGATGATGCCAGGTGTGCCCAGTTACATCATGCGGAGGCGCAGGCAGCCGGCCGTTCGCTTTACGAATCCGCCAATCGGGCTGACCTTCTAGCTTGCTGCCGTGGCAGGCGGCACAGTTATTGGCATAGACTTTTTTCCCGAGCGCAACCAGGGTTTGATCCGATGGGTCGATATACGTGCGGCTGGAGTCGGTGCGTGCTCCGTACAGGAATATGCCAACACCCAGCGCCACTAAGCCAACTGCACTGACAATCATGGCCGGCCTTTTCATTACAGTTACCACTCAAGCTATCCTTTTTATTTTGCAGAAAACGTTACTGGGTTCACATTGATTCGACTGGGTTGAGCGTCCCCAACCAAGCCACTAACATTAGAATTACAACTGCCGCGCTGGTCTCAAAAATCAAGCTCTTGCGCAAGGATACGACTGCGGATGCATGGTCGCCGCGCGCTATGGCCAGCCTTAATAATAATAAGGGGCCTAGATGGTAACGGTTTACCGCAGCGAGTCCGAGCATCGCAGCGAACAGCCCAAGCTTGATCAGAAGCAGAGTGCCATAAGGGCTGGATACAAGACCAGCCAGAGTGGGTCCCACAATAAGCCAATAATTCGCAATGCCTGTTATTGCCAGAGTGGCGACAATAATTGTTCCAACTCCTGCAAACCCCGATAGTCCGTGGCTCAACAGGAGCATCCGATTGTAAGGGTCGCGCTTGGCGCCTCGTAACAACAATGCGAACGCGGCCAGAGCCCCCAGCCATGCGCCGGCGGCAAGCAGATGCGCAATGTCAGCGGCAAGATGCACATACCCGCGCATGCCTTCATCCATGGCGCCATGCCCGCTCCAACCGAGAGAGGCCAGCGCGATCGCGGCGAAAACCGTGACCAAGCAAAAGCCAGCGAGCCGCCAGCGTTTCAACAATAACAAAGAAAGCATGGCTAGAAACAGGGCTATGGCTCGTGCACCCCATGCCAGGCCTACATTGGTGCCTGTGATAATCATGTCGAATATATGCAGCCTAAGGTCAGCGAAATTCGGAACGCCACTCATGGATTTGGCAAGCACGGCCATGCTGCATGCCGATAACAGCAGGCCAATACCCGCTGCGCCAATCAGAAGCGAATCAAACTTAAGCGCGTCCTTCGCAAAGCGTTGTTCATTCCTGAAGTTATAGAGCGCGAATAACGGCAGGCCGAATAGCAGCATCAAATCGGAGTAGAGCGCAAAACGCACACCAATATGGAGCCAATCGTTCATTGAACTACTTTACTTCGAATGAAAGCTTGCCCGTCACAGGATGGGTGTCCGATGAAACGGCACGCCACTCGACGCGATACGCACCGGTCATGAGAGGCTTGGCCGGCGTGATAACCATAGTCTTGGAATCTTTGCCTCCCGACACGTTGACATCGACCGCCATGGGGGGGTGCGTCATTCCTGGCATGCCGGTCATAAGCAGCTTGGCACCGGAGAATTGAGCAACGAGCGCTTCGGAAAAATGCAACTCTATTTTTTCCGGTGATACCGCTTGCGTATTGGCTTGAGGTTCAGAGGAAAGCAGCTTGGGATGGGCCTGTGCCATCGTACTGAAAAGAAGCCCACCGGCGATGGTGGCAATGCCTAGAGAAATGCGAAAAGTAGACATGTTGTTCCTGGTTTTGTTGGTCACGCACTATGTCAATAACAAATATTCATAGAAATTGGCGTTAATTATTAAGCATCAGGCGCTACTTCAAGCCTGATGTTTCCCGCAATACGGTTCAGAACCGGAAGCTAACGCCTGCCACGAAGCGGGTTTCGTGCGGACGCTCCCCTGCATCCCTGGCGAAGTTAGCCGTTTGGCCAAACTTGCCGAACCACTCGACACCGATATACGGGACAAATTGCCGGGTGATTTCGTACTTCAAACGGAGTCCAGCCACGGTATTCGACAAGCCACTGCCGATTTCGCGGGCCTCGTCGCGCTTGCCGTAAAAGTTGGCTTCAATCCTGGGCTGCAGAACCAGTCGTTGCGTAATCAACAGGTCGTATTCAACTCCCAGGCGCAACGCGGTCCGACCGTTATTGCCAACATACGCAGCGGCATCGACCTCGAACCAATAGGGAGCCAGGCCTTGAACCCCGAAAGCCAACCAGCCACGATCTGGTCCGGTGCCATGGTCATAGCGCACACCCAATTGACTATCCCAGAACGTCGAGATGGCATGTCCCCATAACAACTCTGTTCGGGAATCCACCAGCTTGCCCTTGGCTACTTCGCCTTCAGCTTTGAGTACCGCCCGGTTGTAGGTGCCGCCAAACCAGGCTTGCCCCTCATAGGCCGCGGACTCGTTGCCGCGTGCTCGGACATACTCCAGCCGATTGATCTGTACCGACGCGAAATTGTGCTCGTCCGACATATGCAAGCGATGCGCCGAACCCAATGAATATTTGCCTGAACCCAAGGTATAGCCGTCGGAGTAAGCATCGGGATCGCGTGCATCCGGCGGGGCCGATCCGCCTTGCATCTGCGTGGCGCTATGATCCATCCCGCCGCTGCCCTTATCCATTGCTCCCATGTCATGGGCAGGCGCCGAGCGGATCGGCATGGCGGTGTGGCCACTATGGACATCATGCGTCTGGGCGTGGGCAAAAATCGGGGTAGCGCCTAGCGTCGCGACAGCGAGGGCGAGAATGCGTTTTTTTATAGGGGTATTCACGGCCAAGGCTCCCTTTTTCTTATTCGTTGCGCTCATGCCACCACCACTTCGCGGAACATGCCCATATCCATATGCAGCATCAAATGGCAATGCCAGGCCCAACGCCCAAGTGCATCGGCTGTCACAAGAAAACTGATGCGCTGTGCCGGTTGAACCGGAATCGTGTGGCGGCGTGCCTGGAAAGCGCCATCGGGCGTTTCCAGTTCGCTCCACATACCGTGCAAGTGCATCGGGTGCGTCATCATGGTGTCATTGTGCAAAATAACCCGGACCCGCTCGCCGTAGCGAAAATGCACAGGTGTCGATTTGCCGAACTCCACCCCGTCAAATGACCAGGTGTAGCGTTCCATATTGCCGGTAAGATGCAGTTCGATCTCGCGCTCGGCCCCACGCGGGTCCATGGCGCCGCCTACTGTATGCAGGTCCGCCAGGGTAAGCACACGCCGACCGTTGTTGCGCAACCCGATGCCGGGGTCGTCCAGGTTGGTGCGCGGCATATCAACGCGCATATCGGTGCTGGGACCGTACTCCGTTCTGGCATGGCGTACTGTGGTGCTGGCGGCTTTATTCTGGTTGCCCATAGCGCTGTGGTGCATTCCGGTCATGGGCCGGTGATCCATGTGCATCATGCCGCTACTCTGCCTGCTGGTCGTCGAGCCATGGTCCATGTTTTGCATTGCTCCGTGGTGCATGCCCTGCATTGGGCCTTCCCTCGAACCACTGTGGTTCATCCCCGCCATGCCGCCATGCATGCCGCCATGCATGGCGCCCATCATGTCGATCATGTCTAACCACTCTGGCTTATCAATCTGAGGAACAGCAGCTGTAAGCCCCGCACGCGTGGCTAACGTGCCACGCGCGTACCCAGTGCGGTCCATCGCTTGTGCAAATACGGTATAGGTATCGTCCTTGGGCTCGACCAGCACGTCATAGGTTTCCCCCGGTCCGAAGCGGAACTCATCCACCGTGACAGGTTCCACGTTGACACCATCGGCCTGAACAACCGTTAATTTCAGTCCAGGAATTCGTACGTCGTAAAAGGTGTTGGCCGCGCCATTGATGAAACGCAGGCGAACACGCTCGCCTGGACGGAATAGCCCGGTCCAGTTGCCCGCCGGCGTCGTGCCATTCATTAAATAGGTCAACACATTAGCCGACAAATCCGCCAGATCGGTTGGGCTCATGCGCATCTCGTTCCACATCTTGCGCTTGTCGATCGCCGCTTTAAGGCCATCCCGAGACACATCCTGGAAGAAATCCACTGCGGTTGGTTGGTTGTAGTTGTAGTAGTCACCCTGCATTTTCAGCTTGGCCAGCACGCGCATGGGATCTTCGTCGGCCCAGTCTGAGAGCTGAACCACATATTCGCGGTCGGCCCGGATCGGGTCGCTTTGAGCAGGCGCAATCACGATGGCCCCTATCATGCCCGTCGCTTCTTGCATACCCGAATGGGAGTGATACCAATATGTGCCGCTTTGTTGGACTTTGAAGCGGTAGGTAAACGTTTCCCCTGGGGGTATGCCGGCAAAACTGATGCCCGGCACACCATCCATCTGGAAGGGCAAGAGAATGCCGTGCCAGTGAATTGAGGTGGCTTCTTTTAGCCGGTTTGTAACGCGAATGGTGACCGTGTCGCCCTCGCGCCAGCGCAAAGTGGGCCCGGGAAGCAACCCGTTGATGGTCGTGGCCATTCGTGGGTTACCAGTGAAGTTGACCGGCGATTCGCCAATTTCCAGGTTGAACTCGGTCCCTGAGAGCACCGCGGGCACGCCCGTTCGGGTATCGCCCGACTGAGCCCACGCCATGCGGGCAAATGGCGACAAACCCAACAGAATCCCACCGGACGCGAGGCCTTGAACGAATCGGCGACGGGGCATGATAGGCAGTGCAAAAGAGGGCGGTAGCAGATGTTTCACGTGAGCGTATCCCAGAGTTTCGAAGGAGGCGAGAAGTGGAGCATCCCCAGATGATCGAAGTTTTAATGAAATCAATGGTTAACACTTTAATGAAGTGCTCGTGTCGGTCGGATGACGCCGCCATTACAATGCTGTAATCCATTCGTCATCGTCGCGTCAGACTGATGCAGGTAAAGTCTTACTATGATTACTGACAACTCTGGGCCGGGGTGTCGCCTTGTAAGTCGAACAGAAAACAGTAGAACTTCGCAGGAACGACCTCTATGAAACTACTCGTGGTTGAAGACGAGATAAAAACCGGCGAGTACGTGCGTCAGGGTTTGGTGGAGTCGGGTTTTGTGGTCGATCTGGCTCGAACCGGCCTGGATGGTCATCATTTAGCCCTAACTGAATCCTATGACTTGATTATCCTGGACGTCATGCTGCCCGACGTTGATGGTTGGCGCATTGTGCAAGCGCTACGCGCGGCGAAATCGGTCACGCCGGTTCTATTTTTGACGGCGCGCGACAGTGTGGAAGATCGTGTAAAAGGCTTGGAACTGGGTGCCGATGACTATCTGATCAAACCCTTCGCCTTTGCGGAGCTGCTCGCCCGCGTACGTACTTTGCTGCGCCGGGGCTCCACCTCGGTGTTAAGCGATCAACTGCAGGTCGCCGATCTCGTGCTGGATATTTCGCGTCGACGCGCCAGCCGCAAAGAAGTGCGCATCAATCTAACCAACAAAGAATTTGCACTTCTGGAGCTATTGGTGCGGCGCCAGGGCGAGGTGCTGCCCCGTTCGCTGATCGCGTCCCAAGTCTGGGACATGAACTTTGACAGCGACACCAACGTCATTGACGTGGCGATCCGGCGCCTGCGCGCCAAAATCGATGACGCATACGAGCCCAAGCTTATTCATACAGTACGCGGCATGGGCTATATGCTTGATGTCAGCGGCACGACCTGAGCCATGACGTGCCGTCCCGCGTCGCTGGCCCTGCGCTTGACCGTCTCCATTGGAGCGGTCATTACAGTCGTGCTGCTGGCGTTTGGATTGATCGTCGAACAGTCCATTAATACTCATTTCGTGCAGCAGGATGTCGATGAACTGAATGCGGTGGTGCAGTCCGTGGCCCAGTCGCTTTCAGCGCAAAAGCCAGGAGAAAGCAACGAAGCCCTCACGCGCCGATTGGCTGGCGCGATCTCGGGCCAGCACAACGCGCAATTTCTTCTGTCCGAGCCAGATGGAACCGTAATCTACGCGACACCCAACTCGGATCTCGAACGTTTCATGCAGTTGGCGTCGGTTGTCGACAAGATTGATGCCGACTCGGTAAGCATCTGGCGAGACCAGCAGCAGGCATACCGGGGGGCAATTGTGCAACTCATGGGCAACGACATTGCGCAGAGGCAGTCTTTGATCCTGGCGGTCGCCACTGGTATCAATTTTCATTTGCACTACCTAGAGAGTTTTCGAAGCTACTTGAGGCTGATTGCCGTGGCGGCGTGCTTGATTGCAATTCTAGCTACATGGTTTGCCGTATATCGCGGCCACGCACCAATACGACGCATCAGCCGGGAAATCCAGCGCATCAAATCGGATCAGCTGCATATTCGACTGGCGCCCGAAACTGTGCCGGTCGAGTTGACGGAGCTGGCGGTATCGTTCAATGACATGCTGGATCGCATTGAGGGCGTCTTTCGCCGACTCTCCAATTTCTCGGCCGATATCGCCCATGAGCTGCGTACTCCTATTACCAATTTGAAGACACAAACGGAAGTGGCACTGTCTCAAGCACGCAGCATTGAGCAATATCGCGAAATTCTGTACTCCAATCTGGAGGAGTACGAGCGGATGGCGAAAATGGTGGGCGACATGCTGTTTTTGGCCCAAGCGGACAATAAGCTGCTTAAACCCGAGTTCATTGCGATCAACCTCGCCGCGGAAGTACAAAGCCTGTTCGATTATTTCGAAGCTTGGGCTGAAGAGCAAATGGTCAGGCTCATCTTGATTGGGCACGGCATTGAGGTGCAAGGGGATAGGCTTATGATACGCCGCGCCCTGAGTAATCTTCTGTCCAACGCCATTCGCAACACACCTAAATCAGGCGCGGTAACCGTGTCGGTGAGTTCGACTCCTGACAAAGCCGTGCTTCGGGTAGAAAATCCAGCATCCGCGATATTACCCGAGCATCTGCCACATCTTTTTGAGCGCTTCTATCGACCCGATGCTTCGAGGCAGCGTAGCGGCGAGGGTGCCGGACTGGGATTGGCGATCGTTAAATCCATCGTTGAGGCGCACGGCGGATCCATTAATGTGTCCGCATCGGACAACCTAATTACCTTCGAAATAACTCTGCCCACTCTAATGCATCTCGGATAACGCTGCGACCAGGCTGCGGCAACACCACTAAGCTAACCCATGCCCAAAATGAGCGGGCCAGTCGTAGCGTACCGTGCGGTTATACCGTTCGATATAGGCGTTCTGCTGCGGCATGCCTGGTTGGATAAATTGCAATGTGATGTGGCGCTTTTCCGCCCAGGGCATCAGCGCCGAACGTTTGATCGTTTGTTGCGCCATCTCACGTCGGTGAGATGGCTTCACCACTTTTTTCAATGGCCTCCTTCAGGATTTCGGCCTTGAGCCGTTCCTCTGCATACATCTTTTTCAGCCGGGCGTTCTCCGCCTCCAGCTCTTTCATGTGTGTCATCAGGCCAGCATCCATGCCGCCGTACTTGGCGCGCCATTTATAGAACGTAGCGCTGCTCATGCTTTAAGACCGTTCCTTTTCTGGGGGATTACCTATCCTCGTCCATCAGCTCGAACGTAGACCTGCTAGTGAATGGCTCGCCAAGGTTGCGAGTGCGATAGCGCAGAAGCCGGCGCCTGCGTAGAACGTGGCGGCTGCGCCCATTTTTTCCCAGAGTAGACCCGCAAAAACGCTGGCAAAGAGCATGGCAACGCCGCTCACAAGGTTGAAGAATCCGTAAGCAGTACCTCTCAGGTGGGGCGGTGCGGCATTCGCCACCATGGTGGCAAGCAAGCCCTGGGTCGCTCCCAGATGAACTCCCCACAGCAAAATACCGGCTGTGATGATGGTCCAGTGCTGCCCCATGGCTAGCAATAGGTCGGCTGCAATCAGCATCACCAGGCCTAGCGCCAACAGAGCTTGGTGGCTCATATGGTCTGAGAGTTTTCCAAAAGGGTAGGCCGACACAGAGAACGCGAGATTCATGGCCACGATAGCCAGTGGCACGAGAGCGATGGGGATGCCGCTGTCCTGGGTTCGCAGGATCAGAAAGGCCTCGCTGAAGCGGGCCAGGGTGAAGACTGCGCCGATGCCCACCACCCACCAGTAACTGGCTGGCATTCGGCGCAGGCTTTCGCGGCGGATCGGAATAGTGCGTTTTACTTTTTGTGTAGAAGTAGGCTCCCGCAGGCCGAAGACTAGGAGCAGGACACAAGCTGCTCCAGGAATCACAGCCACCCAAAAGACCGTGCGGAAGTGATCCGCCCAGATCAGCATGAAACCCACGGCTAGCAGCGGCCCCAAGGCGGCGCCGACCGCATCCAGCGCCTGTCGTAGGCCGAAGGCTGCGCCACGGATCTCCGGGGGGCTCAGGTCAGCGACCAGCGCGTCGCGTGGTGCGCCGCGCACGCCCTTGCCGATGCGATCCAGCAGGCGTGCCGCAAACACCACGCCGATTGTGGGCGCCAGCGCAAACAACGGCTTGGTCAGCGCTGCGAGCGCGTAACCAAAGACCGCCAATCCCTTGCGCTTGCCCAGGTAGTCGCTGAGGGCACCGGAGAACACCTTGATGATGAGCGCGGTAGATTCGGCGATACCTTCGATCCAGCCGACCTCCAGGGCGCTGGCGCCTAGCGTGGTCACCATAAACATGGGCAGCAGACTGTGGATGAGTTCCGACGAGACATCCATCAACAGACTGACGAAACCCAAAACCCAGACCCCATGTGGGATACTTTTTGAGGGTGGGTTGTAGGTTCTAGTCTCCGTCACACCGGATTGCATGATCTCGGTTCCTTCTTTGGGCCTTCGCCGTCAGTAATATGGTGAGTGTGCTCAGCGTTTGACCCAACCACACGCGATCAGCGGTGAAAATATCTTACGGTGAATCAGGGTTGCCAGGTGGAAGGCGGGAGGCAGATACCAAAAGGCAGTGCGTAGCGATAGCCAGGTGCTTGCCACCGCAACAAGGCCGGCGCCCACCATGTCTAGCGGGAAATGCACCCCGAGATAGATGCGCGACCACGCAAGTGGGACCCCGAGAAGGGCCAGCCCCGTGCCTAGGTTGTGCCGCCCTTGTGCAAGGAAGCTGAACGCAACGGCCCACCACAAGGTCAGATGGTCGCTTGGAAAAGATGAATCGGGTGCGTGAGCAATCAAGGTATGACCCAGATAAACCATGAAGGGGCGTGGATGCCACCAGAATAGGCTGATCAGTTGATTGGCGAACAGCCCCAGTATTGCGCTTGCCGTTGCGACCAATAGGAGCTGCCGTGTACGGGCTCCGCCGTAGAGCCAACCAATTCCGATCAGTGCCGGTATCGCCCAGATGAGGTCCCTAGCCAGAAAAATGGCGATGGAAAGAATGAGGTGGTCTGGGTGGTCTGGTGCGTTAAGCCACAGGAAGAGTGACTGGTTGATAGCTTCCATGGAACCTACGTGCCCCTGCTTTGAAATGACCTGTTCTCACGGCCGAAGTTGTTCGCGGCAGAAAGTTTACAAGGCCTGACTTAGCGCAGACTGAGGGAAAGTTGCTATCCAGGGAGGCGCGGATCCTGTCAGTAATCTTGGAAGGTTCCTCAGCCTGTCCTAAGTCGCCCCCCGTAGTCTCTCCACTGTGCAATTCCTGCGTTTCTTTTGGAGAGTCCACCATGAACCGTTACATCAAACCTACCATTGCGGCTATCGGAGATACACGATCATGAATATCTCACCTTTGAATACGATGGACTCGAACGACTGGTTCGTGAAGGTTCCCGCGATCACGCTATCCTTTTGGATTATCAAGATCATGTCCACTACAGTGGGCGAAACCGCTGCAGATTTCCTGGCGGTGAACGCAGGACTGGGGCAGGTGTCACCTTTCGCCACATAGGAGCCGGGTTTTTTCGGCTTATAGGCGCCATGGCAGCATGCCATAACGAACATCTGCGATGGGTTTAATCTTGAGCTATTTTTACGCTATTTTCGGTCTTTACGCCAGGGGTAAGTACGGTTTTTGGCGTGCGGTACGACTTGCCATCCAGAATGAGGCAATAGGCATTGTGGCGTAATCGATCCAACGTGGCCGAGGCCAGCAAGCGGTTGCTGGGGAAGGCCTGATCCCACTCAGGAAGATCCAGGTTGCTGGTGACGATGGTGGGCGCGGTTTCATAACGCTCTGCAATCAGCTCATGCAGATCTTCGTCCGCCGGCGGCCTGAGGGGCTTGAGTCCGAAGTCATCAATGATCAGCAGCGCGATGCGCGCTAGGCTGGCCAGCTTTCGCTCATAACCACCGGTAGCACGTGCCGCGTTCAGGCTGGAGGTCAGGTTGGCGCAGGTAGTAAAGAGTACATCAATGCCCTGGCGCACGGCGCAATGGCCAAGCGCCTGAGCCAGATCAATTGGGGCAATTGATCGAAGTCGAACCGATCCAGCGTTTTCGTGGTGCGGAACGCCGCGCGCCGTAGCCGGGTGGCGTATTTTTTCTGGTCACGGCGCGCGATCTCATCTTCGATCAGCAGCGCGAGGAACTCGGTATAGGCCAGCTTGCCGTCAATGGCTTGACGATTGCGGGCCTCCAGCGAGTCCCAGGATGCCCGACAGGCGAAGTTGCTTCAGCTGGGGCGTCAGATTGGGGATGGGGTTCATGATGTACAGCTCCTTTTTGCCGGTTAATGACGCGTCGCGTCAGGGTCGAACAGCGAATGGGCGGGCCGCACGAATCGTGCGTCGGCACCGTAGGGTGAGTCCTGGGCGGCGTTTATTAAGGGCGTTTTGTCATGGTTACCCGCCAAGATGGTTTTGACGGTGCGGTAATACGGACTAGCGTGATGTAGCGCACGCCCGCAGGCCGCCTCCAGACGCTGGGCGCCGTAAGCCTCCTTTAAGCGCAAGACGCCTTGCGCCGCACGTAAACGTTCCAGGATGCGATCATTGAGTAAGTGCGCGATGAGTTCATGGCAAGCCGAACCCACCTCGCCCGCCTGGGCCAGGCACCATTGCCGGTCATGGGCCAGGAATTGCAAGGCCTGGGGCGGCAGGTGGTCACGCACGGTGATGCGTTCGCCAGGGCGTTGACCGCGTCGATGCGCAGCCACCTGGCGGTAGTCCTCATAGATGGACACCGACCCATCCGTGCAGCGTAACCACAAGGTCTTGCCCACCAGCGTAAAGGGCACCGAGTACAAGATGCGCGCGTGCGCGACATGGCAGTCCCGATGCACGCGGAGCGATTGGTTGCAAGCTGAAGTATTGGTTAAAGCAATCAAGGTATCGAAACATGGAAATCGTGCTGCGCAAGTGGGGAAATAGCACTGTCGCTGTACTGCCGCCTGTCCTCCTTAAGGCTCTTGACCTGGCTGCGGGTCAGGCTATGACGCTTAACGTGACCTCCAGCGGCCAAATAACCTTGTCCAGCAGGTGCATATACACCTTAGAAAAACTCGTCACCATGTGCGATGCAGCCGCGTCTAAGCCTGCGGATCTGGCCCTATGGGATACGGCGAAACCCATCGGCAACGAGAGTTGGTAGCGACAGCCCGGCATGACACCCAGAGCACCACACTATCCCATGTCACGCAACACGCCAGAGTCAGGATCAGAAACAGCATCCTGATCGCATTTTTGAGCCCTTGGAAAGTCCACCACCACACGTCGCAAACGCGGGGAAAGGGCTCGACAACCACCTTGACGGTCTGACAGCATATCGAGATGCGCAGAGCAGTGCCGTCTAGTGCTCAACGCCAGGGGAACGGCATGAATGGGAGGCAGCTCTTCCTATTAAAATTTAGTTGAAAAATACCCATAGTTTTACTTGAATAGACGGCTTCCCAGTCTCCCGATCATATGCTCAAAGTCATTATTTAACATAATATACATTATGCGTATTTTATCAGGCATTGAACCATGCCGGGAATCCCCGATGACTGCGGCGACCAGCACTGAAACCACTTCCGTGCGGCACTTCACGCGCACGTTCTCAATCACTGGTTGCTCCACAAGCGGCAGGCGCTCTCGCGCATCAATCCGCTTCGCCCTTTAGCAAAGCCTTGAACTGCGCGCCGGTCAGCGTGCCGCTGAGCGCCTTCCGGCTGCCGTCGGCGCGGATGATCAGCGTGCGCGGCGTTTCACCGCCCCAGTGCGGGTCGATCAGGAAATTCATGCGTTGCGGCGATGCCTCGGCGTAGGCTCGCGCGGGAACGCTTTCCGCGTTTGCGGACTTCAGCCGCCTGGTGATGTCGTTGCGCTGGCCGATGTCGTCGATGTTGACGGTGACCGCGTGAACTTCGGTGTCGGCGCCGCCAAGCGATGCGAGTTCGCGCAGATTGGCTTCGCAATAGACGCAATACAGCGACCACAACTCGATGACCCGCACCCCTTGCGCCGGAGGCTTCAACAACTCCGGCACATCCTTGGCGCGCAGAGGCTCCAGCTCCTGCGCCGCGGAAACCGCCGGAAAAGCCACCAACAGCGAAATAAGCGGAATAAACAGTTTCTTCATTGGACAGACCCGGCTGCCGGCACCAGGCGGAAACCGCTGCTGGTACTCCACGCCACAAAGGCTTGATTCTTGGCGTTCAAGAGTAGTTGCGGGGATCCCGCCGCCGCATCGGTGCGGGCGATTTCACGGGCGGCCTCAAAGTGGGCGCCGCCATCGCCCGACTCGCGCACCATGAGCTTCAAGCCTTCGGCGTCTACCTGGTTCCAGGCGATCCACACCTGCCGGCCCGCCGCCGCGATATCGGCATGGGCCGCGCCAAGCTGCGCAACCGGCTGCAGATGCCGGGGCGGCTGCCCTGGCTCCAGTTGCCCGTACCAGATGGTCGGAGCATTGTCCTTGGCGGAAAACCAGACAGCGTGGCGCACGCCATCGGCCCCCACTGCCAGGCCCGGCCCTTGGTGCGGACATGCTTCGACGTGCCATTGTGTATAGGTGGCGCGGGCCGGCTCGTCCACGACGGCGCCGCCGCGCAACAACGCATAGGTATGGTCGCGGATGTTGCCGGGATAGTCGGCGCGCCAGAAGGCGGCAACACCGCCGTTCGGCGCTTCCGACAACGCAATGCGGCAGCAGTCGCAGCTATGGTCGACCAGCTTGTGCTCTGGGCCGAAGCTCTTGCCATGGTCGTTCGACCAGGCGTAGTAGACCGCCGTGCCAAGGTAATCCTTTCCTTGCGAACGGGCCGCCTCGAAATCGCGCCGGTCTATCCAGGCGATCAGGATGCGCCCCTTGGCATCCACCTTCATCGCATCCAGGCGATGCGTGATTTCGGCGCCGTCGCGATGCACCCGGAAGGGCTTGGAAAAATGCTTGCCACCGTCCACCGAGCGGGTGAAGAACACATAGCCCGTGTAGGGCTTGGGCAGCGACTCGGTCCAGCTGATGTAGATTTCCCCGCTTTTGCCAAGCGCGATCTTGGGCTTGTCCTCGCCCATGGTGAAAATCGGCATCGCCTGGGCATTGACCATGACGGGCGCGCTCAGCGTGCGGCCCAGGTCATCCGAGTGGCGCAGCACCAGATGGCCGGCCTTCGCGCCGACCACCCACAGCCGGCCGTCGGGCCCGAAAGCGGCGCTCGTGGCCACCCCCGATTCCATGTTGTGGCCGCCCATGTGCATGCCATCGTGGGCAAAAACGCCCCACGGCATCGCCACAAGGGCCAATATCCATAATAAACGTGACAGTCTGCTCATTTCATTACCTCTATCGGGAGAATACCATCGACGGCCCCTTCCCGCTCTGGCCCGGACAGGCGCCACAAGCTGGCCCGCCACCCGGCGGCCGGTGCCATGAAGCCCAGGAAACCCGTTGGGGCCGATGGTCAACTCCTCGATAACCCGCTAGAATGAAGACAGGAGATGGCATTCCTCCCACGCTAACCGCCCGATTCCGGGTTGATGATGCCTACGCTAACCTCGGCAGCCGAGGCCCGTAGGCATTTTTGCAAGCCCTCGCTGCCGCCAACTGACTCAGTCGGGGCACGCAATGGCGAATCCAAACTCCTTTTCAGTTCGGCAGTTCCTTTCCAACGAACAACAACCCAGGCCAGCGGGCTGCGCGCCCGGCACAGAGCCGGCGTTCAGCGTTCTGTTCACCGACGGACAGCGCAGCGTTCGCCTCTCGAAGAACACACCGCCCCAACCCGGCTATTTCGTCGACCTGAACCTAGATCAGGCCATCGACGCCATCATCGCAGCCCGCCAGGAATACAACCTCGCGGGCATTTTTCGGAGCCCGCTGTGCGTCGAGGACGACGTCGAGTATCGCCATGAAGTGTTCCGCGACCTCGAAGAACAGCCCTTGCTGCGCGCGCTCCAGGCTTTCGCCGCGGAAATGCGCAAGATGCGCGAACACCTCGTGCAGGCCGAGAAGCTTCATTATCCCTATCAGGAAAAACGCTGGCACATCGAAGCGGTCATGATCTATTGCACGGCCGTAGGCGCCCTGAACCTCGCCTTGACGGCCAGCACCGCAAAATCCCGGGCCATCGGGCTCGAGCTGCGCAAATACGTGTCCGCCTATGTGGACTCAAAAGAATTCACGACGCTCTTCGACAATGCGCGCGCCTTGCTGTCCGAGCTGGACGCCATTGCCTACAGCATTCATATTTCAGGCGACACCTTGAGCGTGTGCCACTACGACGGCGAGCCCGACTACAGCGCAGTCATCGAAGAAGCCTTCCGGAAATTCCGGCAGGGCGCGGTGCACGACCATCGCATCCAGTTTCACGAGTATCCGGACATGAACGGCATAGAAGCGAAAGTGCTGGAATTCGTCGCATTGCTCAATCCCGAGATTTTCCGCAGGCTCGACGAACTTCGGGAGCAAAGCAAGAGTTACCTGGATCCGACCATTGCCGAATTCGACCGGGAGATCCAGTTCTATCTGGCGTACCTGGAGCATATGGCGCTATTCAGCCAGGCCGGCCGCTCTTTCTGCTATCCGCGCATCAGCGATTCGGACAAGCATGTATACGCCAAAGATTGTTTCGACATCGCCCTTGGCAAGAAGCTGCTTTCCATGAACAAGAAGATCGTATGCAACGATTTCGAACTCAAGGACGGCGAACGCATGATCGTCGTCAGCGGGCCGAATCAAGGAGGCAAGACCACCTTCGCACGCATGTTCGGGCAGATGTTCTTTCTGGCCGCCATGGGCTGCCCGGTGCCGGGAACCGAAGCCCGGCTGCTCTTGAGCGACAGCATATTCACGCATTTCGAGCGGCAAGAGAACATCGACAATCTTCGCGGCAAGCTCAAGGACGATCTCGTCAGGATCCATCAGATACTGACCTCGGCCAGCCCGCGCAGCATCCTGGTCATGAACGAAATCTTCACTTCGACGTCGCTGACCGATGGACTGTATCTCAGCCAGAAGGTCATGGAGAAAGCGATCGAGCTGGACGTCCTTGGGGTATGGGTGACCTTCATCGACGAGCTGGCATCGTATGGCGACAGCGTGGTGAGCATGGTCAGCAGCGTCGACCCCTCGCAAACGGTGCGTACCTTCAAGATCGTCCGGGCCCGCGCAACAGGCCGTTCCTACGCCATGGCCCTGGCGCAAAAGTATGGCTTGCTCTCCGAGCACATAAAAGAACGGGTGCAATCATGAAAGTCCATTTGATGTACGAGAACCGCGATTTCGACCTGGATGCCCCTTTTCCGTTGAACGGCCGCGAACTGATCGACGATCTAGAACTCGACACGCTTGTTCAGGCCATGGCGGGCGAGGATGAATACCTGCAGAAAGTTGAGCGCACTGCCCTGCTCGCCTCGGTAAAGACCGATATTGAAACCGTCGCGCATCGCCAGGCCGCGCTGCGGGACTCCCTGGAAAACAAAGAGGTCGTGCGGCAGCTTTACCAACTCTCCATCGAGGCGCTGGAACTCAAGCAGAAAGGCTACTGGGGCATCGGCCTGCATTACCCGCTTGCAAACCTGCACAGCTCGATGGAGGTCATCAATGTATTGATACCGAAGTTCGAAGAGCTGCGGGATACGGCCAACCGCGTCGCGCCGCAATTCAACTCGCCTGGCTGGAAGCGGCTTTTCGCAACATTGAGCGAAGAACTTGGCGAAGCCTACATCGAACAGCTGCGAAGCCATCTGAAAACCCTGAGATTCCGGCACGGCATTCTGGTCAGCGCACATCTGGGCCAGGGAAATCGCGGCAGCGATTATGTGCTTCGCACGCCGTCCGACGACGGGCTCAACTGGCTGACCCGCCTGTTTTCCAGGAAGCCGCCGTCCTACAGCTATACCCTTCCCCCCCGGGACGAAAACGGGGCCCGCGCCCTTTCGGAGCTTGGAGACCGGGGCATCAATCTGGTAGCCAATGCGCTGGCCCAATCGGCCGAGCACGTTGCCAGCTTCTTTACGCTGCTGCGCGCCGAACTGGCATTCCACGTATGCGGCATAAACCTGAGCGAAAGCCTGGCCCGGCTCGAGGAGCCAATCGTCTTTCCCGACGTGCTGCAGTCCGGCCAGCGCCGATCCAGCTTCGAAGAGTTGTACGATGTTTGCCTTGCATTGAAAATGCGCAAGAAAGTGGTGGCCAATACCCTTGATCTCGAAGACAGCCGTCTGGTGATCGTCACGGGCGCCAATCAGGGCGGGAAGTCGTCGTTCTTGCGCAGCATCGGCGTTGCGCAACTCATGATGCAAAGCGGCTTGTTCGTCTGCGCGAAAGCATTCTCGGCCAATTTATGCGAAGGCTTGTACACGCACTACAAACGCGAGGAAGACGCGGGGATGGAAAGTGGCAAGTTCGACGAGGAACTCAAGCGCATGAGTTCCATCGTCGACCAGGTTTCGGTCAATGCACTGGTTCTGTTCAATGAATCCTTCGCCGCGACGAACGAACGAGAGGGCTCCGAAGTCGCCCGGACGATTACCGAGGCCCTGCTGGAATGCGGCGTAAAGGTGTTTTTCGTGACGCATCAATATGCGTTCGCGCACGGCCTTTACGCCCAGCCGGTCGATCGGGCCGCCTACCTTCTTGCCGAGCGCCTTGAAGATGGAACCCGCACTTTCCATGTCAAACCCGGAGAGCCTCAGCAAACGAGTTACGGAGCGGATTTGTACAAGGAAATTTTCGAGCCGGCAGCCCTGCCCGTCTGAAACCAGCAGACGCAGGAGCAAGCCACCGGCATATAGCCCGCCGCGTCATCCTCCAAGCAGGCTGGCTGCGATATTGATCGACAGCCCGACAATGGCCACATTGAACAGGAAACAAAGCACGGACTGCGCCAGAACCGCCTTGCGCGTGCCGTTGTCCATGACGGCCACATCCGAAGTCTGAACGGCCACGACTATGGTGAAGGAAAAATAAAGAAAATCCCAATAGTCGGGCTTCTGCTCATCATCGGGGAAACGCAAGGGCCGCCTTTCAGGCCGCGAGCGGTAAAACAGCCGTGCATATTGATGCGTGAACAGGACGCCAAGCAGGCACCATGAGCCGAATACGGTAACAGCGGTAAAAACGTAATGCGAGAAGCGCTGGCCGGCGGACAGGCCATGAGCGGCCGGCAACTCGAGAATGACGGCGCCAAGGCTTACCATGCAAGCAACCGACATGACCGCCAATACCGCCGCCCAGCTCTTGTCTTCTTGCGCGGCAAGCTTGCGGACCCTGGGGGCGTCGGCCCGCAACATCATCCAGCCAGTCAATGCCAGATAGAGCCACACCATGACATTCCAGCCGGCCAGTATTTGGTGGGCAATGGTCTCCTGCGAGGAAAAGAAAGCCAGGGCGACAATTACGCCGGCCGCGACAGCGACAAGCAAGCGCTGATGATTGTAAAAAAAATGGCGTGTTGCAAGCATTTTATTTTCCTCGTTGCCTGAAGCTGCATCACCGCAGCATAGATCCAAGCCGCGGCTACGCGAGGGCATTATCGCCCGGGCCAGACTTCAGGCTTTGGGCGTCATCGGGCTGCTTGCTGCATTGGCGCTGTCCGCCATAGAAGCCAGATTGCTGCGCTGGCGCGGTTGACCACGCGCAGCGGGCAAATGTGGTGTCCTCAGGAGCAAGCTACCGGCGTATAGCCGGCCTCGCGAATGGCCTCGGCCACGGCTTCGGCGCTGGCTGCGCCGTCGACGCGCACGCGGTGGCTGTCGAGGTCGACTTCCACGGTCGAGCCCGGCGCGGCCTCTTTTACCGCCTTGGTGACGGCGCCGACGCAATGGTTGCAAGTCATATCGTTCACGTTGAATTCAAGCATGGCTTCCTCTGTGCATAAAAACAAGATCGGCTTTACTATAAACCTTCCTACAATGGCAATGTAAAGGACTCCGGCACAAATGCGCAGTCATGCGCAACGCGGGTCGAACACGATTGGAACCACGGACATGAATATTGGACAGGCGGCCGCCGCATCGGGCGTAACGGCCAAGATGATTCGGTATTACGAAAGCATAGGCCTTATCGGCAAGGCCAACCGCTCCGGATCGGGGTACCGCCAGTACTCCGATCAAAATATACAGACCCTGCGCTTCATCAAGCGCTCGCGCGACCTGGGCTTTTCGCTCGAGCGCATCAAGACCCTTATCGGCCTGTGGGAAGACGACAGCCGCAAAAGCTCGGACGTCAAGAAGCTGGCGCGCCAGTACATTGCCGAGCTGGACGAAGACATCGCGAAGCTGCAATCCATCCGGAACCAGCTTGAACACCTGGCTGCATGCTGCCAGGGCAACAACCGCCCCGACTGCCCTATTCTCGACGAGCTTTCGTCCATGCATGCATAAGCAAGCGACTCAGCCCATATGGTTATATGGACTGAATCGCGGAAATATCAACCGAGCCGATAACTTTGCCAACCGGACGGCTTTCACCGCCCAAGCTTCCAGGCTATGGTTTCAAAGGTAATAGTCTTAATAGTTCAGGCAAGGCCGTTTGCACAGTTTCCCACACCACATCGAGATTTATTTCAAAGTAGCCGTGAGCAATGCGGTTGCGCATACCACGCATATTGCGCCACGGTACGTGCTTATGGATGCGGGTAAACTCGGCGTAGTTGTCCATCAACTTCGCTGCAGCCTCACCGATAATGATAAGACTCATGACGACAGCCTGCTGAGTGCGCCTGTCCTCAAGGAAATCATCTTTGGCTAAACCATCAACGAAACTACAGGCATCCGCAGCTGCCTGCCGCATGTGATCGAGGTAATCGCCCAGGCGGCTCTCATTCATATCGGCCGCGCTTCCGCGAGCACTTTGGCCCGGAACTTCGGTGGCAAATCAGCCGGAGTCAACAAGTCGACCTTAATGCCAAGCAGCGACTCAAGCTCGTCTTGCAGGCCGCCCAGATCAAACAGCGTTGCGCCAGGCAAAGCATCCACCAACACATCAATGTCGCTGCCATCCTGGTCGGTGCCATGCAGCACCGATCCAAATATCCTCGGGTTCGCCGTACGAAAACGACTAACCGCCTCGCGTACGGCAATTCGCTTCATGTCGAGCACGACGGATGGTCGCATGGCGTTCCTCGTTTATCAAAACTCGTTCAAATGATATGCAATCAAGAATAGCACTTCAAGAGCTATTTTTTCAGATTGGTCATGTATTGATTTCCCGCTCACCCACTATGCAGCTACGAAAGCGGCGCCTGGAAGCGCCTTAGCCGCAAGGCATTGCCCAGGACGAAGACGCTGGAAAGCGCCATGGCGCCGGCGGCCAGAACGGGAGAAAGCAAGGTTTCGTTCCAGGGGTACAACACCCCCGCGGCGACGGGGATGAGCGCGGCGTTGTAGGCAAACGCCCAGAACAGGTTCTGCCGGATATTGGCCAGCGTAGCCCTGGACAAGGCAATGGCGTTCGGCACGCCGCGCAGGTCGCCCGACATCAGCACCACATCGGCCGCCTCGATGGCAATGTCCGTACCCGTGCCGATGGCCAGGCCGACATCAGCCTGGGCCAGGGCCGGCGCGTCGTTGATGCCGTCGCCCACATAGGCAAGCAGGCCATGCTCACGCTTCAGGCGGTTTACCGCGTCGATCTTCCCGTCGGGCAGCACTTCGGCTACCACCTCGTCGATGCCCAGTTGGCTGGCTATGGCCTGCCCGGTGCGCCGGTTGTCGCCAGTGACCATGGCCACCTTCAGGCCAAGCTCGTGCAGCGCCCGTATGGCTTGCGGCGTGGTTTCCTTGATGGGGTCGGCAACCGCGATCACAGCGGCGAGCCTCCCATCCACCGCCGCATACAAGGGCGTCTTGCCCTCGCTTCCCAGGCGAAGCGCGGCATCGGCGAAAACGGAAATGTCCAGCCCCAGTTTTTGCATATAGCGATCCGCGCCGACGTGCAGGCGCGTCGAACCCACCAACGCACTGACGCCGAAGCCTGTGACCGACTCGAATTGTTCGACGCGGCCCGGAACCAGGCCTTCGGCCTGGGCCGCTTCGACCAGGGCCCGCGCGATGGGGTGTTCCGACCTGCCCTCGACCGCCGCGATTCCAGACAAGACCGAGGCCCTGTCGAAACCTTCGGCCAGGATAAGGTCTGTCAGCTCGGGGCGACCCTTCGTCAGCGTGCCGGTCTTGTCCACCGCAACGACCTTGGCGTCCCGGAGCAATTGCAGGGCTTCGCCCTTGCGGAACAGCACGCCCATCTGCGCTGCCCTGCCCGTTCCGACCATGATGGCGGTGGGCGTGGCCAGGCCCATGGCGCAAGGGCAGGCAATGATCAGCACCGCCACGGCATTGACCAGGGCCAGGGTCAGCGCGGGATCCGGACCCGCCATCAGCCAGACCACGAACGTCAGCAGCGCGGCCGCCATCACGGCCGGCACGAACCACATGGTGATCCGGTCCACCGCCGCCTGTATGGGCAGCTTGGCGCTTTGCGCCTGTTCAACCATGCGGATGATCTGGGCCAGCACGGTATCGGCGCCCACCTTGGTGGCGCGCAGGGTAAGCGCGCCATTCTGATTGACGGTGCCGCCCACCAACTGATCGCCAACTGCCTTTTCCACCGGCGCGGGTTCGCCGCTGATCATGGATTCGTCGACGTACCCGGCGCCGTCCACCACCACGCCGTCCACCGGCACGCGCTCGCCGGGACGCAGTTCGATAATATCGCCGCTTTGCACCTGGTCGATGGCGATTTCCATGGCCTTTCCGTCGCGAAGCACCCGCGCGGACTTGGCTTGCAGCCCTACCAGGCGCTTGATGGCTTCGGAGGTGCGGCCCTTGGCCCTGGCCTCCAGGAGGCGGCCGAGCAGGATGAGCGTGACGATGACCGATGCCGCTTCGTAGTAGACATGCACCGTTTGCGGCGGAAGCACGGCCGGCGCAAACGTGGCGACCGCCGAATAAGCGTAGGCGGCGGCCGCGCCCAAGGCCACCAGGGAGTTCATGTCCGGCGCCAGCCGCAGCAAAGCCGGAATGCCTTTTTTGAAAAACCGCCACCCCGGCCCGAACAGCACGATGCTGGTCAGGACGAACTGGACGCGCCAGCTGGCCTGCATGCCAATGACGCCATCCAACCAGTGGTGAAAGGCCGGAACCATATGCCCGCCCATTTCCAGCACGAATACGGGCAGCGTGAATGCCAGCGCCACCCATAGCGCTCGCCCGAGCGCGGCCTCTTCGGCCGCCCGCCTGGCCGGCGCCGTGTCGTCGGCGCCGGCATCCGGGGCGATGATCCGGGCTTCATAGCCGGCCTTCGCCACCGCCTGGACGAGGTCCGACCCGACGGCGCCGGGCGCCACGAACACCTGGGCGCGTTCCGTGGCAAGGTTCACGGTGGCTGCGCTTACGCCAGGGACTTTCAACAGCGCCTTTTCAACGCGCCCAACGCATGAGGCGCAGCTCATGCCCTCGACCGCAAGATCGACCGCCGCAACGGTCACGCCGGCGCGACCGGTAGTGCTTTGCCCTGTGGTCATCCCAATCTCCTCTGAAAAATGGCTACGGTGAACGGCTATTCAATGGCAACTTTAAAGCTTCCAATCATGGTAATGTCAAGCGTATTGGAGTCTTTCGGCGCGGCCGCTTCACTTTTTCCCGTTTCTGGCTCAGAATTTGGAGACCACGCGCTTGCAGATCCATCCGCCGCGCTGCCCGGGCTTACGCCCGCCTCGACGCCCGAAAACCCGGCAGCCTCCCCTTCCCGCACCAAGGAGTCCGACTGTGGAACGAAAGAAAGCCAGTGATTTTCCCCCCGGTGTCATGAAGTTGTTCGATTTCTACGTGCACGGCCAGATAGACCGCCGCGAGTTCCTGGAGCGCGCGGCCAAGTTCGCCATCGGCGGCGTCACCGCGACGGCCATGCTCGAAAGCCTGCAGCCCGATTTTGCGCTGGCCCAGCAAGTGCCCGCCAGCGACCCTCGCGTCCAGACGGAATACCTTGACTACCCCTCCCCTCACGGGTCCGGCCCCATGCGCGGCTATCTGGCCCGTCCCGCCGGCGAGGCCCAGAAGCTTCCCTGCGTGCTCGTCATCCATGAAAACCGCGGCCTCAATCCGTATATCGAAGACGTGGCGCGCCGCCTGGCCCTGGAAAACTTCGTGGCCTTCGCACCCGATGCCCTGACGCCCCTGGGCGGCTACCCCGGCGACGAAGACAAGG
Source organism: Eoetvoesiella sp. (assembly GCF_035555955.1). NCBI lineage: Bacteria > Pseudomonadati > Pseudomonadota > Betaproteobacteria > Burkholderiales > Alcaligenaceae > Eoetvoesiella > Eoetvoesiella sp. Next base: position 230,083 of record NZ_DATMGA010000066.1, read on the forward strand.
CCAGGAAGCTGTTCGCCGAACTCGATCCCGCCAAAAGCCTCCAGGACTTCATCGCCGGTTTCGAATTCCTGAAAACGCGCCCCGAGTGCAGCGGAAAAATCGGGGCGGTGGGCTTTTGCTGGGGCGGAGGCATGGTCAACACTCTGGCGACGAAGTTGCCCGACCTTGCCGCCGGCGTGCCGTTCTACGGCCGCCAGCCCAGCGCCGAAGACACTGCGAAAATCAAGGCGCCGCTGCTCATTCACTATGCCGGCCTGGACGAGGCCATCGACGCCGGATGGCCCGCCTTCGAAAAGGCGCTCAAGGCCAACCATATCGTCTATAAAGAATACATGTATCCCGATGTCCACCACGGCTTCCACAACGACACCACACCGCGCTACGACGAAGCGGCCGCCAAGCTGGCCTGGCTGCGCACGCTGGACTTCCTGAACAAGTACCTGCGGATATAACATTCATCATTTTCCAAGGACATACGACTTATGGAAGGCGCAAGCCTGTTGCCATTGGCGGTGGTTTATCTTGGCGCGGGCGTCATCGCCGTTCCCATAGCCCGAAGATTCGGCCTGGGATCCGTGCTTGGCTATCTGCTGGCCGGCGTGCTCATCGGGCCGTTCACGCTGCACCTGGTCAGCAACCACGCCGGAGTCATGCACTTCGCCGAGTTCGGCGTCGTCATCATGCTTTTCCTCATCGGCATGGAGGTTCGCCCGTCCAGGCTCTGGGCCATGCGCGGCCTGCTGTTCGGGCTGGGCGGCGCCCAGGTTCTGGCAACCGGCCTGGCGCTGGCCGCCGCCATCATGGCGCTGGGGCCGGGATGGCGCGCCGCCCTGGCGCTGGGCTTCATCCTTGCACTGTCGTCCACGGCGGTGGTCCTGCAAACCTTCGCCGAACGCGGGCTGCAGCACACGGCTGCCGGCACCGCCACCTTCGGCATCCTGCTGTTCCAGGACATCTGCACCATTCCCATGTTCGCGGCCCTGCCCCTGCTGGCCGCCGATGGCGCCCTTTCGGCCGTCGAGCCCGGCGGCCACGGCGTGCTGGCCGGGCTGCCTTCCTGGGTGCACGCCCTGGCCGTTCTGGCAGCAATGGCCATCATTGTCGTGGCGGGGCGCTACCTGACCCGCCCGGCATTCCGCTTCATCGCCAACTCGCACGCGCGCGAAATCTTCACCGCGTCCGCCTTGCTGCTGGTGATCGCGGTCACCCTGCTCATGGAAGCCGTCGGCCTGTCGTCCGCGCTGGGCGCCTTCCTGGCCGGCGTGGTGCTCGCCGACAGCGAATACCGGCGCGAGCTCGAAAGCGACATCGAACCTTTTCGCGGATTGCTGCTCGGGCTGTTCTTCATCTCGGTCGGGGTGGGATTGAACCTGGGGTTCATCGCCGCCCATCTGGCCTTGCTGGCAGCCCTGGTCGCCGGCCTCATGGCCGTCAAGTTCGTGGTGGTGTTCGCCGTTGCCAGGGCATTTCACGTGGACGGCCGCTCGGCATCGCTGACCGCCGCAGCGCTGTCCCAGGGCAGCGAATTCGCCTTCGTCATGCTGGGCGTCGCCACAGCTGCGGGCATCATCCCCGAACAGACAGCCGTTCTGGCCACGGCCACCGTGGCCATCTCGATGGCGCTTACGCCGCTGGCGCTCATTGCCTACAAACGCTGGTGCTCGCACAACCTTTCTTCGGCGCCGGAACCCGAAAACGAAGCCTTCGACACCCGCCCCGACGTCATCGTCGCCGGCTTCGGACGCTTCGGGCAAATCGCCGCCCGGCTCCTCATCGTCAACGGCTTCAAAACCTCGACGCTCGACGCCAGCGCCGAACAGGTCGAACTGGTCCGGCGCTTCGGACGCCGGGTGTACTACGGCGACGCGACCAGGCTCGACCTGCTCAAGGCCTCGGGCGCCGCAGACGCCAAGCTGCTCATCGTGGCCATCGACGACAGGGACCAGGCCGAAGCCCTTGTCGAAGTGGCGACCCGCCATTTTCCCAATCTGAAGATACTGGCGCGCGCCTACGACAGGCGCCATGCCTACCGCCTGCTGGACAAGGGCGCGCACGGCATCGAGCGGGAAACCTTCGAGGCCAGCCTGGCATTGGGCGCCCAGGCTCTGAAGTCGCTGGGTTTCAAAGACTCGCAAGCCCAGCGCGCGGCGCATTTGTTCCGCAGGCATGACGCCAACGTGTTCCAGAAGCTCGCTCCCCTTTGGAAGGATGAAGAGCGGTTCATCATTGCCAGCCGCGAAAGCAGCGACCGCATGAACGATCTGTTGGCGGCGGACATCCAGGCCATGCTGAACGAAGACTCCGGCACGCCCGGCGCATAGCCGGCTGCTGCCAGCGGCTCCGCGCCAACGCGGCCGCGAAACGCAGCCGGATGCCGGGGCAGCAGGCAAGCGGGCCATGGGCCGATGCGGCGCTGCCTCCCGGCTTGTCTTGTTCCGCGTCCGGGGTCATAATTTTTACGTGCCGGGCCTGGTCAGGCAGGGCTTTCGCGCCCCGCAAGACTACCGGACCCGCGACGCGCCAACCTTTTTTGCGAGTTTCAATGAAATACGTTGATTACTACAAAGCGCTCGGCCTGGAACGCAATGCTTCCCAGGCAGACATAAAAAAGGCCTACCGCCAAATGGCCCACAAATACCATCCCGATGTATCCAAAGAGGCCGGAGCCGAGGAAAAGTTCAAGGAGATCGCCGAAGCCTACGCAACACTCAAGGACCCCGAAAAACGCGCCGCCTACGACAACCTGGGCACCTACGGCCAGGGCGAGGAATTCGTGCCGCCGCATCAATGGCAGGAACAGTTCCATGAATCCGCCTCCGGCTTTTCCGACGTCGACCTTGCCGACCTGCTGGCGGCGTTCGCGCAGGCCCAGCGCTCCGAACAGCAGCACCGCGCGCAGCGGCCCATGCATGGCCAGGACTTCGAGGTTCCCCTGCCCATCACGCTCGAGCAAATTTACGCCGGCGCCGAAACCGAGATCAGTATTGCCGTGCCCGAGTACGACAAGCAAGGGCTGCTGCATCGCGTGCCGCATACCTTCCGGGTCAATATCCCCAAGGGGGCGTCCGACGGCCAGCGCCTGCGCTTGCCGGGCAAAGGCGGTACAGGCCTGAACGGCGGAAAGCCAGGTGATCTATACCTGATCATGAAAGTCCAGCCCCACCCGCTTTACCGTGTCGATGGCCGCGACCTGTACATGGACCTGCCCCTGGCCCCGTGGGAAGCCGTGCTCGGCGCCACCATCGAACTGCCCACACTAGGGGGCGCGGTGGAAATGACCATTCCGCCCAATACCTCGGCCGGCCGCAAGCTGCGTCTGTCCAGGCGCGGCCTGCCGGCAGGCGCGACGCAGGGCGACCTGTACGCGATCGTTCACATCGAGGTGCCCAAGACCACGACCGAGCGCGAGCGTGAACTCTACAGCCAGCTAGCCGCCGCTTCCAGTTTCAAGCCGCGCGCGCAAGCCAACGCAGGAGCAAAATCATGACCCTCTCCACGACCACCCTGTCCCTGACCGAAAGCGTCTGGCTCAACGATTCGGACATCTGCTCCCTGGCGCATATCGTCGAAGTATCGGGACTGGCCGAACAGGACATCATGGATCTGGTGGAAACCGGCATCCTCGAACCCGCCAAGGCCGACCCGGGCAATTATTTCTTTCGTACCGATTGCGTCGCCATAGCCCGCACCGCGCGCCGGCTGCGCGATGATTTCGAACTCAACCCCAACGGCCTGGCCCTGGCCCTGAACCTGCTGCAGCGCGTATCGCAGCTCGAGCAGGAACTGGCAAGCCTGCGCGCCATGACTGGCGGCCGCCGAAAATAGACAAGATGTGTGCGGCCCCCATAGCGTGCAACGCCGCATGGCGAGTCCAGGCGCCGAAGATAAGGATCAGAATTGGCCAGGCCCTAGACCAGATGCCCGCGCCCGTGCGGTGAATCCAGGTCCAGCACGGGCCCCAGCGGGACGATGCCGTTGGGATTGATGGTTGGATGGCTGCGGTAATAATGCTGCTTGATGTGCTGGAAATTCACGGTTTCGGCGATGCCCGGCCATTGATACAGCTCACGCAAATAGCCGCCCAGGTTGGGATAGTCGGCAATGCGCCGCATATTGCACTTGAAGTGGCTGTAGTACACCGCATCGAAGCGTATCAATGTCGTGAACAGGCGCCAGTCGGCTTCGGTGACGCGGTCGCCCACCAGATAGCGCTGGGTGGCCAGCCGCTCTTCGAGCTCGTCCAGCGCCGCGAACAAATTGGCGACTTCGCCTTCGTACACGTTCTGGTCGGTCGCAAAGCCCGCCTTGTACACGCCGTTGTTGACGGCATCGTAAACCCGGGCATTGATGGCGTCGATCTGCCCCAGCAGGGAGCTGGGCGCATAATCGCCCGGCGCCGCGCCCACTGCGTCGAAGGCGCTGTTCAGCATCCGGATGATTTCCGACGATTCGTTGTTGACGATGGTTTCGCGCTTCAGGTCCCACAGCACGGGCACTGTGACGCGGCCGCTGTATTCGGGCACGGCCCGGCAATAGATTTCGTAAAGGTAGCGGGCATTGGACACGGGGTCGGCGATGACGCCGGGCGCGGGTTCGAACGTCCAGCCGTGATCGCCCATGTACGGATTGACCGCCGAAACCCCTATGATGTTTTCCAGCCCTTTGAGCCTGCGCAGTATCAAGGTGCGGTGCGCCCATGGGCAGGCCCATGAAACGTATAAGTGATAGCGGCCTGGCTCGGCGGCGAAACCTGGTTCGCCGCTTGGCCCGGCACTGCCGTCCGGCGTGATCCAGTTGCGGAACTGGGTGTCGCTGCGAATGAATTTGCCACCGCTTTTCGAGGTGTCGTACCACCGGTCCACCCATTCGCCGTTGACCAGCAAACCCATTTTTTTCTCCTGTTGTGTCGATTCCGGACCTTGCGCGGCAATCCCGTCAGGATCGGTTCGGCGAAGCCGGACGCGGTGCATGAACGCGGATTACGCCATTGCAGCAAAAGCCGCCTGCCCAGCAATTTGATTCAGATTTGCTCGAACCGGTCGAAATGCCTTTCGGTGAGCACTTCCGTGCTTTGCACCTCGGCCACCCTGGCGGCCGGAGGCCCCGTCAGCAGCCAGGATAGCATGCGGTCGACCTGGTCGTGCGGACCCTGCAGCAGCGCCTCGACGGAATTGTCGTCATTGTTGCGCACCCAGCCGGTAATACCCATGGAGTGGGCCTGGCGCACGGTGGCTGCCCGGAAGCCGACGCCTTGCACGCGGCCGGTTATCCGCACCGAGACGGTTTCTATGTGGCGGGTTTCGGCGAGTTTTTTCATGAGGCAGAGTATACCGCCGCCCCGGCAAAGCGGCGCCGCACCGCCCGCCGATGCACCCGCCTTATGGCTTTACGTAGGTCCAATGGCCTTTTCGCATTTGCCCCAGCATGAGGGCGCTGGAATCCAGGCCGGCATGGTCTTGCGGCGTCATGCTGTAGCGTCCGCGCGCGCCGTCGTAGTTGTGTATGCTTTCGATCGCGTCCCGCAAGGCGGCCCGGAATTCGGGTGTGCCGGGCTTGGCTTTTTTCAGCGCGACAGGAGCGGCCTCGGCGATGAGCTGGGTGGCATCCCAGGCTCCGGCGGCAAAGATGTTGGACGTGCCCTTGCCGTATTTGCCGTCGTACAGTGCAACGAATTTTTCGACGCCCTTTTTGGCCGAATACGAATCAGGGACCTGATTCACGCCCATGACGGCCGCGAACGGCGCGTAGATGCCTTCGGCATCGGCCCCGGATATTTTCAGGAAATCTCCAAAGGTCGCACCCAGCGTGACGTAGATGTCTTTTTTGTAGCCGCGCTTGCGCAGCTCGAGCACCGGCGTGGCCGCCCCGCCGCCCGAACCGGCGATGAGGACGGCATCGGGATTCTTGGACAGCATTTTCAGGACCTGCGAGGTCACCGAGGTATCGGGGCGGGCGTAGCGCTCGGCCGCGACCAGTTCGATGCCCTTGGCCGGGCTGTCGGGCGAGCTCAGGTAGCGGCGCGTAAGCTTTTCCCATTGGTCGCCGTAGCCGTCCGAGAAGCCGATGAAGGCCAGCTTCTTGACGTGGGTATGCGCCATTTGCGCGAAAAGCGGATTCGCTTCGTGCTCGTCGTTGGTGGTGGTTTTGAATACCCAGTGCCGCTGGGCGTCCATGGGCTGCACCAGCGAGTTGGTGGGGCCCTGGGTGATATTGGGCGTCTTGCCTTCGGCCACGACGGGAATGAGAGCCATGGCCGAGGGAGTGACGGTGGGCCCGATGATGGCATCGACCTTGTCGTCGGTGATCAGGCGGCGGGCGTTCTTGACCGCCGTGGTGGCGTCGCCGCCGTCGTCGAAGAACAGATAGTTGATTTTCTGGCCCGCAACCTCGGTGGGCCCAAGCAGCACGCCGTTCTTTTCGAAGATGCCCAGCGAAGCCGCCGGGCCGGTGGTCGACAGAATGACGCCGATGTTGATGTCGGCCTGGGCCGAGGCCGCGCAGGCCAGCAGACTTGCCGCGGCAAGGTATTTGAGCCTGAAATATTGCATGGTTTGTCTCCGTTGACGTTGGAATTTATCGAGTGGCATGCCGCTTGGCCGGCTCATAATTATTTAATTATCACAATTTGATAATATAATTGAAATACTAAAAAATCAATCAGAAAATTTCCTAAAAAATAATACAGATCGAGAATCAAACTCGGGCAAGCGCAATTACAATCGTCGCATTATCACCATATAAAATGAACGCTCAAAAGCGTTTGCACTTTCGAGGGGCCTCATGTCCAGTCTTGCCAAAATGCTGTCCATTCTCGATCTGTTCACCGTCGAGGCCCCGCTGTGGTCAGCTGAAGGCATCGCCGACGAAATCGGCTGCTCGGCGCCCACCAGCTACCGCTACCTTCGGGAGCTGGTGGGCGCGGGGCTGCTGCTGCGCCTGGGCAACGGCCACTACACGCTCGGCCCGCGCATCATCACGCTGGACTATCAGCTGCGCACCACCGATCTCTATTACGCTGCGGGCCAGCCGCTCATGAGCGCCCTGGCCGAGCAAACCGACTGCGACTGCGTCATGACCCGGCTGTTCGACGAGGAAATCATCGACACCCATCGGGAATCCGGGCCCAACAGCCTGCGCCTGGCGTACGGGCGCGGGCGTTCCCGGCCGCTGTTTCTCGGCGCGGCGCCCAAGGTGATCCTGGCCACCCTGCCCAAGGCCAGGCTCAGGCGCCTGTACGAAAACCACGCCCAGGAACTGGCGGAGTTTCCTTTGTCGGCCAACTGGGAAATTTTTTGGGAAACGCTGCAAAAAACCCGCAAGGCCGGGCATTATTTGTCGAAGGGCGAACTCGAACCCAGCGTCGGCGCCATCGCCGTGCCGTTCTTCGACGAAGGGCCCCAGGCCGTCGGCGCCCTGGCACTGGTGATCCCGGCGCGCCGGATCGAATTCATGAACTACGACAAGCTGCTGGAACTGCTGGCGGCCACCGCCCGCCAATTGAGCCAGAACGTGCGGCGCGAGCAAAAATAAGCTGGCATCGCCTGGCTCGCCATAAGCACCTGAAAGCCGGGGCCGACGCGGCGCATGGGCTTTTAAAAAAGCGGACTCAACCCAGCCGGGACCACAACCGCCTGAGTTCCTGCGGCGTATTGGCGGTGCCCAGCAAGTAGCGGTCGGGGCGGACAACCACCATGCCCGCTCCCAGGGCATCCAGCCAGTCTGCAATGGCCGGCTCGTTCGCCGGCACCAGCACAGGCTTCATCACCGCCGCCGTACACGCCGCCTTGAGTTCGTCGTCGATCAGGCCAGGCTGGGCCACTACGTAAAAATTCATGCCGACCTTGTCGTCCATATAGCTGCCATCGCGCAGCAAAGGCTGCCAGGAAAGCGTGCCGGCCCCGCCCTGCGCATCGTTCAGGGCGCTGGCACCCAATGCGGGGGTGATGCTGCGCAAGAGCTCGGGACCCTGCGCGAATTGCTGGTCGCGCTCTTGCACCTGCGCACCGTCGGTTGCCTGGATGAGCCTGCCCAGCCGGACGGCCAGCCTGATGTATTCGGCGACATGCGGGTGTCGTTCGGCCTGATAGGTATCGAGCAGGCTGGAGGCGCAGCGGCCCGAGACGACCGCCTGGAGCTTCCAGGCCAGGTTGGCGGCGTCGCGGACGCCGGCGCACATGCCCTGGCCCAGGAACGGCGGCGTCTGATGCGCGGCATCCCCGGCCAGCAACATGCGGCCCTTGCGCCAATTCTGGGCGATGACGGAATGGAAGGTATACACGGCGCCGCGCTCGATGTCGGCCTCGTCGGGAGAGATCCATGACTCGACCAAGGGCCAGATGTTCTCGGGGCGCGAGATCTCGGCCACGTTGTCGCCGGGCATCAGCATGATTTCCCAGCGCCGGCGGTTTCCAACCCCGCGGACGTAGGTGGCGGGGCGTCTGGGATTGCAGAACTGTATGCTGAAATCGCCCAGGGATCTCGGCCAGGGGCCTTTGAGAATGGCATCGAATACCAGCCATTTTTCGTGCAGGCCAAGATCTTCGAGCTCGGAGCCGATAAGCCGCCGCACAAGGGAGCGCGCGCCATCGCATCCCACCACGTAGCGGGCGTCCAGGCTGGCGAGCCGGCCATTGCAGACATCTTCGTACCGCAGTGTGAGGTGGGTATCGTGTTCGTCCACGGCATAGACGTCGCAGCCCAGCTTGACCTGTACGCCACGCCTGTCGTGCAATCGTTCGCGCAAGAGACGTTCGAGGTCGGGCTGGTGAAAGCGATAGCTGGGGTGCCAGCCCTGCGAGCCGACTTCCATCGGCCTGGGCCAGTCGACCAGCAGCTTCCCGTTGGGATCCACGAACTTCATGCCGGGCGAAACATGGCAATAATCCAGCAGTTGCGGGGTAATGCCCGCTTCCTGGAAGACCCGCATGGTTTCGCCATCGAAATGCACGGCGCGGGGCAACGGGAAGATTTCCGTCGCCCGGTCGAACGCCGCCACGGACAGCCCCAGCTTGCCCAGCAAATTGGCCAGGGTGGCTCCGACCGGCCCCAAACCGATGATGGCTACATCCAGCATGCGAGTCTCCTTGATTTCATAAATATCATTATACGATAATTTAATAAAATTTAAAGGTGGATTTATTTTATAAAAATAGGATAATATTGAAAAATGATAAATATGGAGACCACCATGCGTTCAGGATTGTCCTTTAGCCACGTCGGCTTCTACGTGAAGGATATCGAAAAGATGGAGCGCTTCTATCACGAACTGCTCGGCTTCTTCGTGACGGATCGCGGCACGCTTCCGGGGCCCAACGGCGATTTCAGGCTGGTGTTCCTTAGCCGCGACCCCGACGAACATCACCAAATCGTCCTGGCGACCGGCCGGCCCGACAATTTGTCCTTCAATATCATCAATCAGATCTCACTGCGGGCCGACAGCCTGGAAACCCTCAAGAGCCTGTACTCGAGGCTGCCCGCCACCGAGGCAAGCGACATCCATCCGGTCACGCACGGCAACGCCGTCTCCGTGTATTTTCGCGACCCCGAGGGCAACCGGCTGGAGCTTTTCATCGACACCCCGTGGTACGTGGACCAGCCCATGCGCGTGCCGGTCGATTTCAGCCTGCCCGACGACGAGCTCATGCAAGCCGTCGAAGCCCACGCTCGCAAGCTGCCCGGATTCCAGCCACGCAGCCAATGGCGCGCCCGCATGGCAAAGATGATGGGTGTGGAATAGGCTACCCGGCCTGCACGTATACCCAGGCCCGCCGGCCGGATTTCAGCGCGACTTCGACCCGCTGGTAATCGCCCACCTCGTAGGCATCGGCGGCCGCCAGTTCCCGCGGCGTAATGTGGAACAGCTGGCCTTCCACCTCGTCGTCGGGGTTGCCGCTGCGAATCACCATGGGATGCTGGTTCGTCCCGCTTTTGGCAATGACGTCCGGATCGGTGATTTCGATGAAAACACTTTTATAGCCCGGCATGCTGTCGCGCTGCCCGTGCAGCAAGCGGCCGAAGGAGGCAAGCTGCACGCTTTCCAGCTGCAGGGTTCCATAGGAGAAAAGCAGGACGCAAGAGTCGTCGGAATCCATGTCGGTATGTAAAAGGGAAGTTGACAGCCGGCCTTCAAGCGTCGGCAAGCTTGTTGATTTCCACCGTGATGTGGGCCAATTCGCTGTTCGCCTCGAGCCTTTGCCTGAAATACTCGGGGGTGACGTCGGCATCGGTGGCAACCCCCACGATGCACGCGTATTTTCCTTTGCCGACCCGCCATACGTGCAGGTCGTAGACCTCGGCGGCTATGGGTATGGCAGCGATGATTTCGCGTATTTTATGCACAATGGGCGCGTTCATTTCGGCATCCAGCAAAATGCCGCCCGACTCGCGCAGCAAGCCGATGGCCCAGACCAGGACTACTACGGCGCCCACCAGCCCCATGGCGGGATCCAGCCAGCCCAGGCCGAGAAAGCGGCCGCCCAGCAGGGCGACGATGGCCAGCACCGACGTCGCGGCGTCGGTCAGTACATGCACATAGGCCGAGCGCATGTTCAAGTCCTGGTGATCGGGCCCGCGCAACAGCGTTCCCGCCTCGGCGCCGCCAGCAGCAGGCGCCGCCTGCGTCGCCCCATTGCCCGCCGTTTCCTGTGAGCAAGCGCCGTGCACATGGCCGTGATCATCGGCATGGCCATGCTCTTGCCCCGAGCCGGATGCCCGGCCATGCGCGTGAGTGTGCGCGTGGCCATGGTGGGCGTGCCCCGCGCCGTCCAGCCCCAGCATCCATACCGAGAGCAGGTTCACCAGCAGGCCGACCACCGCGATCAGTGTGGCCTGGTTGTAGTAGATGGGGCTGGGACTGAGCAGCCGCTCGACCGATTCGTAGACCATCAGGCCGGCGATGAGCACCAGCATGAGCGCGCTGGTGTAGCCTCCCAGCACTTCGATCTTCCAGGTGCCGAAGGTGAAGCGCTGGTCGGAAGCCAGCTTGCGCGCATAGGAATAGGCGGCAACGGCCAGGCCCAGCGCCAGGGCATGGGAGCTCATGTGCCAGCCGTCGGCCAGCAGAGCCATCGAGTTGTAGTACCAGCCGCCCGCGATTTCGAAGACCATCATCACAATGGTCAATATCATGACGCGCAAGGCGTTGCGCTCGGCCAGCGGGTTGCCCTCGTGGAATTGATGGGATGGCGCGAACCGGGAGGCGGCAGTGGGTTTCTGCATGAAAATGATCAAGGTGGACTAGACTGCATATACTATAACTGCCCGGGAGCGTGGGCGGTGGAAACGTTCGAGGCGAAATAGCTTCGAAGCATGCCGCAAGATGCCGCCCTCCCCATCCAGCCGCCACCACGGAGCCACGTGAAACTCATGCCGATCACCGCGCGATCCTCTTTTTGCATGCTGGCCTTGCCGGTGCTGCTGGCATTAGCGCCCGCAAGCCGGGCCGGATCCGCCTCGTGGAGCGCAACACGCGTCAGCCCGGCCATCAGCCGCGGCGGCGCCGATGTGGCCGTGGAATACTTTCCCGCCGACGCCTCCGCGCGCCCGGCAGGCTCCGCAACCATAAGCCGTGTGCATGCCAGCACTTCGTACTCGTCCCGCGACATCGTGCAAACCCGCCTGTGCTGGAACGGCACGGCGCGGTGCGTACCCCTCAAGGGCAGCGCCATCAATACCAATGCCTTCAACGGACTGAGCGCCGACAAACCCATGTATCTGGTTCACGTCGCGCAAGACAGCGGCCCCCTTCCCGCGCCGGTCTTCGTCCAGGGCAGCGTCATCGTATGGTTCACTTCCGCCGCGCCGCATTCCCCCTAGGGCCTGTCGACAAGCCCCAGCCGCCACGCCGCGTCCATGCTATGTCCATGCCACGAACTCAAGCAAACGAAACATCATGAAAATCGATCCCGACGACTACCGAGTGCACGAACGTAAAGCGATCCGGCTGGACGATGCTCCAACCGAAACCAAGCCGCTGTACAAATCGAAGGACGACTACAGCCAGAGCTTGCGGGAACAGGTTGAAACGCTTGCAGAGCTCCAGGAAAAACTTTATGCCTCGAGCCAATACGCCATTCTGGTTATCTTTCAGGCCATGGACGCGGCCGGCAAGGACAGCACCATCAAGGCTGTCATGTCAGGCATCAATCCGCAAGGCTGCCAGGTCACCAGCTTCAAGCAGCCCACCGCGCTCGAGCTCCGCCACGATTTCTTATGGCGCGCAGTCCAGCGGCTGCCCGAACGCGGCATGATAGGCATTTTCAACCGCTCGTACTATGAAGAGGTCCTGATCTCACGCGTCCACCCCTCCCTGCTCGTAGCCCAGAACATACCCGATGCCCTGGCCCGGGAAGAGTCCATATGGGAGCAGCGCTATCGGTCCATCAACGAGCTGGAAAGCCATCTGGCCCGCAACGGCACCCGCATCGTCAAGTTCTTCCTGCATGTATCCGAGGAAGAACAAAGAAAGCGGCTCCTGGAACGCGTGGAGGTTCCCGAAAAAAACTGGAAGTTCAACCTCGGCGATCTCGACGAGCGCCGGCTCTGGCCCGACTACATGGCCGCCTACGAAAAATGCCTGAACGCCACCAGCACCGCCGAAGCGCCCTGGTATGTCATTCCCGCCGACGATAAAAACACCATGCGCCTGATCGTCTCGGAAATCATCATCAACACGCTAAAGGACCTGCGGCTGGCCTACCCCGCCATGGATGAAACACGCCTCAGGCAATTGGAAGAAGGCCGCGCCAGGCTGAAGGAAGACAAGCGAAGGCCGGACCTCAAACCATAGCCGGGCCAGGAGCCAGCCGCATCAACAGGCCCTAGCTCGGATGCACGGAGCCGGCCGCCGGCGCCGGCCCGGAAGCGCCGGCCGTTCCGTCAAGGGTTCCGCCAGCCTTGGGGTGCCAGCCCACGGGCAGGGTTGCGTTTTGCAAGGGAGGCGCGGCGGGAATCGGGGCCGGGGCCGGATTCGGAGCAATGACCGGAGCAGGCTCGGAATAGGATTCGCCGCCCGTGCCCGGCGGCGCGGCCAAGAGCCGCGGAGGCTCCCAGGACCCGTTCGCGCGCTTCCACAGCCAATACGTCTGGCTGACGTCGCTGCTACGCGAAACCAGGACCAGTTGCCCGCCCACCGTGCGCAAAGCAGGCGCCGACTTCGCATTGGCGCCCACCGTCGTCACACCTTGCGCCTCATACAGGATGAGCGAGCCTCCAACACGCTCCAGGGCCGCAACGGCAATCTGCCCGTACTCGTTGAGCCCGATGGCGGGGCGCCCCACATAGGCGAACCCCAGACTCTGCGGCACGCTCCATCGAACGCGCCCGCCCCGGCCCGGCCCGCGAACCATGCGCATCATGTCGCCGGAGCGCAGATCCCGCCAGTACAGCTCGATGAATCCCTGCGCATTGCGCATGGCGGCCAGCCCCCCTGCGGAACGGGCCATAGGCAGCTTGCGCCAGGCTTCCCACGCATCCGGGCTTTTGACGTTTTGAGTGGCGATCCAAAGCCGGCCTTCCCGATCACCGGCAAGCACCACAACCCGGCCATTGCCAGCCAAGGCAAAGGCCGGCCCCCGCCGCATGCCCGCCAGCACGGGCAGGGCCGAACACGGCGCGTCGAGACGGCCATCGGGCGCAATGCCCGGACAATAGCGCAGGCGATCATCGTCGCCCAGAACCAGGAATGCCGGCCTGCCGTTGCTTTGGGTCAGCACCCGGGGCAAATGAAGGCTGCGCATCCCCGGCACCAGGCGCCAGGCTCGCCAATCCGGCCCGGCCTCCTGGCTTTTTATCCATAACTGGCCCGTCGCATCGCGCGTCATGATTCCCGCCGCGCCATCGGCCCAATTGAACGCCACCACGCCATCGGCGGTGCGGCCGCCCAAGGGTTCCCAGCGATGGTCGCGGCCCAGCAGCATGTTGGCGGCGCTGTTCTGCTCACCCGTCGTGAACAGCAGGTAACTGCCGTGCCTCGCCACCGTCAGGGCCGGCGGCACGTCGTGGCGCACCACATAATAGGTGCGCTGCACCCAGGACGCCGCCGTTCCCAGAGGTTCTTTGCACGCGGCAGGCACAGGGCAATATTGGTAGTCGTCCTGGGCGTAGCGCTTGAATGCCGCAACCTTCGACGCAATTTCCGTCACAGTCAGGTTGGAACCCCGCTCTTGCGTAGGGTAGTCGACGTAGGCCGCCTCATCGTAGTTGCCCGGCGCCAGGAGCATGGCATCGCGCACCAGTTTCGCGCTGGCGATGTGGTCGGGGTGGTCGTGGCCGATGCAGCGCCAGCAAAGCGATGTATACGGTATGGCGATCGAGTCGTCCATGTGCCGGATGATGGTGGGCTGGTAGTCGGCGATCATGGCGGCAAGGGCCGCCACCAGATCGGCGCGCGTGTAGCTTTCGTTGTAGGGGCCCAGGGCCTTGGCGCTGGTTCCCTTGACCGACTCGACGCGGCTCAGGGGCGTAAGGCTGCCCCAGCCCTTGCCCAGCCATGGGTCTTCGAGGCGCATGTGGATCAGGACGACCCGAGGATTGGCATTGAGTGAAAACCGCGCCTGGTGCCGGCCGCCGTATTTCACGATGGACTCGGTCCAGCTGTCGCTGTCGTCGGCCATGACGGCATAGGCCGCCCGCACGCCCCGCGCGCGGCCCAGCATATAGCCCATGCCCTCGCCCCGCTCGGCGGCGGTGAGGTAAACCGTTTCCACACAGCCGCCGGCATCGATGGTCTGATCGATATCGGGATTCATGAAAAGCAGATCGTCGTCCTGGTGCGCGACGAAGACCAGGTTTTTCATGCCGTGGCATTCGGCCAGCGTGGGTCCGGCCCATGCGCCGGGCAATGCCAGCACCCACAATAGCGCGCAGCGCACCGCCACTTTCAGGCCAGATCGGACGTCCACGAATATCCTTTACAAGGTTGAAACCGCCGGCACGGGCGAGCCTGACCAGGTCAGTTGGAATGTCTCGCCGCGGCGGACGTTGTTCACCAGAGCGGGCCGGAAACAGGCCAGATTGACACCGCCCCGGCGGCGCACGCTCGGGTACACGATGCCCATGGAACCCGCTTCCAGAAGCCGCTCGGCCAGGGCCTGGGAGGCAATGTAGCTGTCGGGCGACAGGCAGTCCGCAAACCGCGGCGCACTGCGAATATCGTGGAACTGGCTGGAAAAGTCGGCCAGAAACGCCTGGTAGGCCACGCTGTCCTGAAAATAGCCGATCTCGGAATATTCGACCGATTTATGAAAGACGATTTCCGCCATGGCGGTATCGAGGTCGAAGGCGCAATACCAGGCGCCCCGCTCGCCGCCATTGAACCGGCTGCCTTCGGGACGCGGGTAGGTATAGGCGGCATTGACGATGCGGAAACAGGGAACGCCGAACACCAGCTCGTCGACGCCGATTCCCGCCAGCCCGCCACGTTCGCCCATGAGGCGATGATTGGTGGCGTTATCGAGGTCGAACAGGTCTTTGAGATGCGCGTCGTCGTCGGAAAGCGGCGCCAGGACGGAGTCCTCGAGATCGGCGAATCGCGAAGGCAGCAGCCGGTAGGTGTCGAATTGCCGCAACAACGACAAAGGCGGTTCGGCCGCTGCCTTCATCAAACCCCGCCCCGCCGCGCATCGAGCAGCCTGCGCACGGTTTGCATGGCAAGCAGTCCGCCTTCCTGCATATATTCGAGCGGCGTGCGGCCCCCGAAAATGACATTGCTGTTGGGCAGCTTGACCCAGCGGTCGGCCAGGTCGTCGCCATACAGGATATGCAGGGCCTTGTAGATTCCAAGCAAATAGGAAACGCGGGTGATGCGATCCACCTCGAGCAGGCGCCCGGGTTTTTTCTTCCACTCGTAGAACGCGCTGCTGGAAATGCCGCCAAGCAACACGCAGGCCTCTTCGTCGCGCAGGCCCCAGGCCTGCGCCAGCTTGAAGAACCCCTTCAGCGCGGACTTGGACAGGCGCTCGCGCGCCGACCGGGAATTCAGGTCGACGACAGTGGCGGGCTCGAAGCGGCTGACCGGATAGGTGTAGGCAAGTTCCATAATGGACACTCCAATTATGGACAAATTATACTCCCACAATGGAGCAATGTGAATACTCCTTACCTGTGGGGCCGGCCCGGCATGCCCAGGCGCTTTGCGCCGGCGGCGTCAGAGTATGGCGTCGACCTCGGTGGCCGGGCGGCAAAGCCGCACGCCCTTGTCGGTGACGACGAAAGGCCTGTTCATAAGAATGGGATGCGCGACGATGGCATCGATCAACTGATCGTCGCTCAGGGCCTCGTCGTCGAGCCCAAGTTCCTGATACACCGCCTCTTTGCTGCGCATAGCCCCGCGAACGGTCAGCCCTGCACCCTTGATGAGCGCGATCAGCTCATCGCGGCTCGGCGGCGTCTTGAGGTATTCGATGATTTCGGGCTTCAGCCCGCGCTCTTCCAGAATCTGCAATGTGGTGCGCGACGTTCCGCAGCGGGGGTTGTGATAGATTTTGATCATGATCCGGCCAGCAAAGGAAAAAATTCGAGTGGTGTGCACTATAGCAATGCACGGCGCCCACCGGCAAATCCCATGGCCCGCAACGGCGGTGCATGGTGCCCGCCAGGCGCCGCAACCCGGCCATCCGCGCGACAGCGGGATGCCGCTCCGGAAACGGATTAGTGTTTTTCTGTATTGCTAGGCCGCCAGGCTTCCTATATCTTTAGCATCTAAAACTTTTATACCTAAAACAATAAACCGCTGACATAAACGCTGTGTCGAATCATCGGCGCGCGGCCGGAGACCCATGCATGGACCTTACCTTGCTCGTCAATCTCGTCCTCAACGGACTGCAATTCGGATTGATGCTGTTTTTGCTGGCCGCGGGCCTGACGCTGGTTTTCGGCATCATGGACTTCATCAATCTGGCGCATGGTTCGCTGTACATGCTGGGCGCCTATTTCGCCGCCTCCTTCGCCTTGCTGACCGGCTCGTTCTGGCTGGGTCTGCTGCTTTCCGTCGGCGCCACCATGGTCGTGGGCATCATCCTGGAAATCCTCGTGTTCCGCCGGCTCTACCAGCGCAACCACATGTCGCAGGTGCTGGCCACGTTCGCCCTCATCCTCATCTTCAATGAAGGCGCGCGCATCGTCTGGGGCGAACAGCCCCTGCGGCTGTCCACGCCCGAACTCATCTCCCAGCCTGTCCAGCTGTGGCAGGGCTTCGACTACTCGTCGTTCCGGCTGTTCATCATCGCCGTGGGCCTGGTCATTGCGCTGCTCATGTACCTTGTCGTCACCAAGACGCGCATCGGCATGCTGGTGCGGGCCGGCGCCTCGAACCGCGAAATGGCCACCGCCATGGGCGCCAACATCAAGCTCATCTTCACCCTGGTGTTCGGCGTAGGGGCGGCCCTGTGCGCCGTGGCCGGCGCCCTGCTGGGCAGCATACTGTCGGTGCAGGTGGGCATGGGCGAAAGCATACTCATCCTGGCCTTCGTCGTGATCGTCGTGGGCGGCATCGGCTCCATACGCGGCGCCCTCATCGGCTCCATTCTGGTCGGCTGCGTCGACACCGTCAGCCGCACCCTGCTGCCCGCGCTGTTCCGCAGCTTCCTGCCCGCCGACGTAGCCTCCAACCTGGGGCCAGCGCTCGCATCCATTCTTATTTACGTCCTGATGGCCGGCGTCCTGTTTTTCAAGCCCGAAGGCCTTTTCCCCGCGCAAAGCTGATGAGACCAACCTATAGCACCCTGCACCACCGCCTTTCGCCATTCTGGATCCTGCCGCTCCTGCTTGTCCTGGCGGTGTTTCCGCTTGCGGCGCAGCACCTCGGGCTGGAATACTACATCGGGTTCGCCAGCCGGCTGCTCATCTTCGCCCTGGTAGCAACCAGCCTGAACCTGCTGGTCGGGTTCGGCGGCATGATCAGCATGGGGCACGCCGCCTATTTCGGCACCGGCGCCTATACCGTGGCCATACTCATGTACTACGGCATCATGCCGGCCTGGATAAGCTGGCCCGCCGCCATTGCGGCCGGCGCGCTGCTGGCCTGCGGCATCGGCCTCATGTGCCTGCGCACCAAAGGGGTTTATTTCATCATGATCACGCTGGCCTTCGCCCAGATGATCTACTACGTTTTCGTCTCGCTCAGCACTTACGGCGGCGACGATGGCCTGAGCCTGCCGCAGCGCTCGACCATGTGGGTGGATCTCGGCTCGGACTCGGCCTTCTACTACGTGGTGCTGGCCATCCTGGTGGTCGCCTTGTTCCTGCTGCATCACCTCGTCAATTCGCGCTTCGGCAGGGTCATGCAGGCCATCAAGGAAAACGAAACCCGCATGCAGGCCATCGGCTATCCGGTGTTCCGCTACAAGCTGGTCTGCTTCACCGTGGCCGGCGCCCTGGCCGCGCTGGGCGGCGCGCTGTTCGCCAATCAAAGCATGATGGCCAGCCCCTCGCAACTGCACTGGATGGAATCCGGCACCCTGCTCGTCATGGTCATCCTGGGCGGCATGGGCCATTTCTTCGGCGGTGTCGTGGGGGCGGTATTCATGCTCGCCCTCGAGGAAATCCTCACCGCCTTCACCACGCATTGGGCGCTGCCCATGGGCGTTATCCTGCTGCTTATCATCCTGTTCCTGCCCGATGGGCTGGCCAGCCTGTCCAGGGCCACAAAATCCCGCGGAGAAACATCATGACGCAAGCGCTGCTCGACCTGCGCGGACTGGTGAAACGCTATGGCGGGCTGGTGGCCACCGACCACCTCGACCTCGCCGTTCAGGCGGGCCATACTCACGCCATCATCGGCCCCAACGGCGCCGGCAAGACCACGCTCATTCACCAGATAGCCGGCGGCCTGCAACCCAACGAAGGCCGCATCTTCTTCGATGGCGAGGACATCACCGCCCTGCCCATGCACCGGCGGGTCCAGCGCGGCCTGGCCCGCTCGTACCAGATCACCAATATCTTCAAGTCCTGCTCGGTGCTGGACAACCTTGCGCTGGCCGTCCAGGCCCGCAGCGGCACCAGCATGCGCTTCTGGCGCCCGGCCATCGGCGACAGCGCCGTTTTCGACGAGGCCCGCGAACTGGCCGCCACCATCGGGCTGGAACCGCACGTCGGCACGCTGGCCCGCAACCTGGCCCATGGCCAGCAGCGCCAGCTGGAAGTCGGGCTGGCGCTGGCCACGCGCCCGCGCATGCTGCTGCTGGACGAACCCATGGCCGGCATGGGGCCGGGGGAATCCCTGCAGCTTGTCGAGCTCATCACCCGCTTGCGCGGCTCCACCACCATTTTGCTCATCGAACACGACATGGAAGCGGTATTTCAATTGGCCGAACGCATTTCGGTGCTGGTGTTCGGCCGCATCATCGCCAGCGGCGACGCCGAGGAAATCCGCCGCAATCCCGAAGTCAAGAAAGCCTACCTGGGCGACGAGGCCGCCGCATGACCGCCCTGCTTCAAGTCGAACACATCGAAACCGCCTATGGCGCCAGCCAGGTGCTGTTCGGCATCGAGTTTTCAATACAAGCCGGCGAAATGGCCACGCTGCTGGGGCGCAACGGCATGGGCAAGACCACCACCGTGCGCTCCATCCTGGGGCTGACCCCCATCCGCAAAGGCAGCGTCAGGTTCCAGGATCGAACCATCCACACCTGGACGGCCGACCGGATTGCCCGCCTGGGCATCGCCGTAGTGCCGGAAGGCCGGCAGATATTTCCCAATCTTTCCGTCCAGGAGAATCTGGTCGCCTTTGCCAGCAACCGGTCGCACAGCTCCGAACCCTGGACGCTGGAACGTGTATATGCGCTGTTTCCCCGCTTGCAGGAGCGAGCCGGCAACATGGGCAACCAGCTTTCAGGCGGCGAGCAGCAAATGCTGGCGATCGGGCGCGCGCTGATGACCAACCCGCACCTGCTCATCCTGGATGAAGCCACCGAAGGCCTGGCCCCGCTGATCCGCGAGGAAATCTGGGCCTGCCTGGGCCGGCTGCGCCAACTGGGCCAGACCACGCTTGTCATCGACAAATACGTGCAGCGCCTGGTGGAACTGGCCGACCAGCACACCATCATCGAGCGCGGCCAGGTGGTGTGGTCGGGGCGCTCCGAAGCCTTGCGGCAAAATCCCGAGATCTGGCAGCGCTACGTGGGCGTGTAAGGCGGCGCCCCGTTGCGCCCCTGGCCATGGCGCGGACATCGCCCGCAGGCCCATGCCGCAACGCGCCGGGGCTTAGCGCTTGAGCGACTGCATTGGCGTTTCGCCGTAGCGGGCCTTGTATTCGGCGCAGAAACGACCCAGATGCCCGAACCCCCAGCGGAAGGCGATGTCGGTGACGCGGATATCCGGAGAGGCGTGCCGGAGTTCGTTGTGCGCGGCTTCCATGCGTTCGCGGCGCACATAGGCCATGGGCGACAGGTTGTGGTATTCCTGGAAAGCCATGGCCAGCGCGCGCACGCTGGCGCCGCTGGCCTGCGCGATACAGGCCAGCGTAAGGGGCTCTTGCAAATGCGCATGGATGTATTCGGTGGCGATGCGCACCTTTTTCTGGGCGCCGGCGGGACGCCGCAACAGGTGGTCGCTGTAATTGTTTTTTTGGCAGAGCAGCAGATGATGGATGAGCGCTTCTTCCTGAGCCGCCAGCCACTGGGCCGGTACCGGCCCGGCAGCCCCCCCGAGATAACAGAGCATAGTGCCGATTTGATGCTGCCAGGCTTGCCCATGCGGGCTGTCCAGGCATAGCTCGGGGAAGAATTCGACCGGCGCGTCGAGGTGGCGCCCCAATAGCCCGCTACAAGCCCTTTCGATGCGGGCGCGGGGAATTTTGAGCAGCAGTTGCTCGCACCCCTGCCCCCAGTCCAGGCTCAGGGGCAGCGTAGGGGAAATGACGACGCCCACCGTACGGCTTGCGGCAACCGAGGTATTGCCGACGCGGACTTGCGCCGCACCACTGAGAGGCACCTGGAACAGCATGAAATGCTGCAGTTCTCCCGGAGCGATGGTGACGGCGGCGCCATAGCGCAAGATAAGGAACGACAAGGCCCCCAGCTGCGCGCGGCGCAAGGCGCAATCGACGATGCCGTCGCGCCAGACCAGATCGTGCTCGGTAAGGGCGCTGGATGTGCCCAGCCTGACCTCGCGCGGGTCGGACGAGGCGAAAATGGGCGGGGCATCGAACAAAGTCTGCAAACCATTGCGAAACCATGATTGCATGGCAAGCCTCCAGTAATCGGGCGGACACGATGGGCGGCGCGGCGGCCGCCTGCTGCAATAGGGACTGTCAACCCAGTTGACAGGTCCTATTGTTAATGTTGCCTGAATTGGATGAAAATTGCCATTAGTGGATAGCCCAAGCTCCTTCCCGCCACCATCATGAAAAGGCAGGATTCCTCGTTCCTCGGGCCTTCGCGGCAACGTCCGCAAAGGCCATCGAAAACACCTATAAAAGCCGGGCCGCCAGACGGATCCGGCGCTGACAACCGGAGACAAACATGAAATCAGGCATACTCGTTGCGGCATTATCGGCCCTGGCGCTGTCCACATCGGCCGCCTATGGCGCCGACTCGATCAAGGTCGGCTTTCTGAGCACGCTGTCTGGCCCCGGCGGGGTCGTCGGCATCGAAATCCGCGACGGCTTCGAACTGGCCATGAAACACCTCAATGGCAAGCTGGGCGACCTGCCCGCCACCGTCATCGTCGAAGACGACAAGCAAAAGGCCGACGTCGGCCGGCAAGCCGTCGACCGCATGCTCAAGCGCGATCACGTGGACGTCATGACCGGCATGGTGTTCTCGAACGTGCTGCTGCCCGTGATGCCCAGCATCCTGGCCAGCGACACGATCTATATCTCGACCAACACGGGCCCCAAGGAGTATGCGGGCGATAAATGCAACAAGAACTTCTTCGTCGTATCGTGGCAAAACGAAGACACCGCGGCGGCCATGGGCAAGTACGTATCGGAACAAAAGCACAAGGGAGTATTCCTGATAGCGCCGAACTACCCGGGAGGGCGTGAAACCATCGAAGGCTTCAAGCACCTGTACAAAGGCAAGATCGCCGACGAGGTCTATGTAAAGCTGCAGCAACTGGACTTTTCCGCCGAAATCGCCCAGGCGCGCGCCTCCAAGGCCGACGCCGTGTTCTTCTTCCTGCCCGGCGGCATGGGCATCAGCTTCATCAAGCAGATGGCCGATTCGGGGCTGACCAAGACCATGACCATGTACACGCCTGGGTTCTCGGCCGACCAAGATACCATCAAGGCCGTCGGCGAGCCCATGATCGGCATGTACAACACGGCGCAATGGTCGCCCGACATGGACAACCCGGTGAACAAGCGCTTCATGGAGGACTTCCAGAAGACCTACCACCGCATCCCGACCATGTACGCAGTGCAGGGCTACGACTCGGCCATGCTGCTGGACGGCGCCGTGCGCAAGATCCACGGCAAGATCGAAGACAAGAACGCCTTCCGCCAGGCCTTGCGCTCGGCCCCGTTCAAGGCCGTGCAGGGCAATTTCAAGTTCAACAACAATCAGTTCCCCATTCAGAACTACTACCTGAGGCAGGTCGTCAAGAACGACAAGGGAGAAATCACCAACAAGACGGTCGAGACCATCTTCACCGACTACCACGACCGGTACGCCCCGGAATGCAAAATGCAGTAAGGCGCGGGCAATCGAACCGGACGGCAATTCGTTCAACCACCTAACACGGAGCCGGAAGCAAAATTTTGGCAAGGAGGCATCATGCATTACACCGATCAACAAATCGCCGACCTGGTGCGGGACGATTCGGTACATAAATCGGTCTATACCGATCCGGATCTCTTCCAACTGGAAATGGATCGCATCTATGGCCATGCCTGGATCTACGTGGGCCATGAAAGCCAGGTGCCGAACGTGGGCGACTTCCATGCCACACGCATCGGCGACCAGGACGTGATCATGGTGCGCGCCGCCGACAACTCCGTGCATGTGTTGTACAACCGCTGTCCGCACAAGGGCGCGCAGCTCGTTCCGGCGGAAAGCGACGGCAACACCGGCCGCTTCTTCCGCTGCCCCTACCACGCCTGGACCTTCCAGCTCGACGGGGCCCATCTGGCCGCGCCCATGCGCGCCGGCTTCGAAGGCACCAACTTCGATCCCAAAAGCCCCGAATTCGCCATGCGCCAGCTGGCCCGGGTGGCCATCTACCGGGGCTTCGTCTTTGCCAGCCAGGCCGAGAAAGGTCCCGGCCTGGAGGACTTCCTGGGCGGGGTCAAATCCTCCATCGACAATATGTGCGATCGCTCGCCCGTGGGCGAAGTCGAGGTGGCCGGCGGCGTCTTCAGGGTGATGCAGCCCTCCAACTGGAAGGTCTTCTACGAAAACCTGCACGACACCATGCATGCCAGGGTCACGCACGAATCGTCGTACATATCGGCCCGCGAACAGGCCGAATCCATCGGCAGCATGCCGCTGGAGCTGCACATCATGGACGGCAACGGCGAACCCTACACATTCTGGGAAAAACTGGACCTGCACGCCTTCGACTACGGCCACGGCTATATGGAAGGCATCTTCAATCCCGGCGCCATCGAAACCGACCCTGTCAGCCGCGCCCACTTCGAATCGCTGGTGCAAGCCTACGGCCGCGAGCGCGCCCTGGCCATTCTGGGCGAGAACCGCCACAACACCATCATCTACGGCAGCGGCTCGCCGCATACGGTATTCCAGCAGTTCCGCGTCATACGCCCCGTATCGGTGGACCGCACCCGCGTCGAGATCCAGGTGTTCCGCCTGAAGGGCGCGCCCGAAGAGGTCTTCAAGCGCGGCCTCATGTACGCCAACCTCATCAACTCCCCGTCGTCCAACGTCATGCCCGACGACCTCGAGGTCTACAACCGCTGCCAGCTGGGCAACGAAACCCATGGCGGCGACTGGGTCAGCCAGCACCGCTACGCGGGCACCGACAAGACCGTTCCCGGCGGCATGGTTTCGGTCAACGGAACCAGCGAGCTCCCCATGCGCAATCAGTTCCACGCATGGAAGCAATACATGCTCGGGCAAGTCTGACACTTACGGCCAAAGGAAATCAAAATGCTTTTCGACATAGACTTCGACGTCGCCAGCGATAATGTCAAAACGGTTACCACGCCGCTGGAAACCTACCATCAGGTCCAGCAATTCATTTATCGCGAAGCTCGCCTCCTGGACGAGCGCCGCTGGGACGAATGGCTGGCGCTATGGACCGACGACGGCATGTACTGGATTCCCCAGCAGCCCGGCCAGGCCAGCCCCTACGACCACATTTCCCTGTGCTGGGACAATAAAATGCTGCGCGAAATGCGCATGCGCACGCTGACCAACGCCCGCAACTGGGCGCAGCAGCCCATTACCCACACGTCGCGCGTCGTGGGCAGCGTCATGATCGACGGCACCGACGACGAGGGCTACCTGGTGGTTCGCTCGGCCTTTCATCTAAGCGAATGGCGCAAGGGCGACCAGCGCCAGCTGGCCGGTTCCTATATCCACAAGCTGGCTTCCACCGACGACGGCTGGCGCATCCGGCTCAAGCAGGTCAATCTTGTGAACTGCAACGACACCCACAGCGCCATCCAGGTGTACATCTGATGCCTGCAACCACCGCGCTCATCGCCCTGCACTACCAGAACGACGTCCTGCATCCGGACGGCAAAATCCGGGTCGGCCTGAGCGCCGACAGCCCCGTGCGCCAAAACCTCGTGGAGGCCGCCGGCGGCATGCTGCGGCGCGCGCGCGCCTGCGGCATGCCCATCGTCCACGTGCGCATTGCCTTCCGGCCCGACTACGCCGACCTGCTGCCCAATATGCCCATCATGCGCAACACCGCAGCCATCCAGGCCGTGGTCGACGGCAGCTGGGGGGCCAGCTTTTACGAAGCTCTCGCGCCCGATCCCGGCAATCCCCGCGAGTTCGTCGTCAAGCACACGCGCATCAATGCGTTCTTCGGAACGCCTCTGGAAGAAATCCTGCGCATCGTCGGCGCCTCGCGCGTGCTCATCGCGGGCGTGGCCACCCACTCGGTGGTCGAAGGCACGGTGCGGCACGCCGCCGACGCCGGCTACGAGGTCCTGGTGGCCGCCCCGGCCTGCGCCAGCGCCAATCCCGCCACCCATCAGGCCGCCCTGGACAGCATGAGCCTGATGGCCGAAATTCTCGACGCCGACGCCCTGTCGCGTTTCTTTGACGACCTCGCCCCATGACAGCCTCCATACCCCAACTACCCGGCCTGGCGGGGAAAACCGCCATCGTCACCGGCAGCACCCAGGGACTGGGCGCCGACATTGCCAAGGTTCTGGCGGGCTGCGGCGTGGCGGTGGTCATCGTGGGCCGCGGAGCCGAAGCGGGCGCGGCAGTAGTGCGTGAAATCGAAGCCGAAGGCGGCCGGGCCCTGCTCTGCTCCATCGACATCCAGGACGACGCGCAAATCGACCAATGCGTCGAACAGACGCTGGCCGCATTCGGGCGCATCGACATCCTCGTCAACAATGCCTGCAGCTACGACGACAACGGCGTGGACTCCAGCCGCGAGCAATGGCATCGCACCCTGGGGGTCAACCTGGTTTCGGCCGCCATCTTCGCCCAGAAAGTATTGCCCCACATGCAGCGCGGCAGTTGCATCGTCAACCTGGGCAGCACAGGCGGAAAGTTCGGCGCGGCGGGCCGCGCGCTGTATCCCGCTTCGAAAGCGGCCATGCTGCAATTCACCAAGAATCTGGCCGTCACCATCGCGCCCCAAGGCATACGCGCCGTTGCGGTTTCCCCGGCCTGGACCTGGTCGCCATCCGTGGTGCGCTTCAGCAACGACTCCCGCCCCCTGGCCGACGCCGTGGCCGCCCAGCTTCATCCGCTGGGCCGGGTGGGCGACGGCGCCGAAATCGGCCAGGCCGTGGCCTTCGTGGCCTCTGACTCCGCCTCGTGGATCACCGGGGTGGACATTCCCGTCGACGGAGGATTCTCCGTTCTCGGGCCCGATCAGGGGCTTTCCCCCCGCGTCTGGTTCGAACGCGCGCAAAACGAATAGCCGCACCGCCGCCCAAGCCTGCATCGTCGGGAACCCCGGCGGCAGCCGCGGCCCACCCTCTGCAATACATCGACAATCAACAACCGGAGACAACTATGGCTGATACTTACGTTCTTATCCACGGCGCCTGGCACACCGGCGCCGAGCTCGAAGCCGTGGCCCAGCACATGCGCAAGGCCGGGCACACGGTGCATTGCCCCACCCTGGCCGGCAATCGCGAAAACGACGACCGCAGCCGCATCGGGCTGGAGGATGCCATTGCATCGGCGGTGGAGTTCCTGGAGTCGGAAAACCTGCACAATGTGCGACTGGTGGGCCACAGCTATGGCGGCATGGTGATCTCGGGCGTTGCCGAACGCGCGGCCAAGCGCCTGAAGCGGCTGGTTTACGTCAATGCATTCGTGCCCCTGAACGGCCAATGCCTCAACGACATGGTGCCGCCGCACTACGTCACCATGTTCGATGCCGTGGCCGCGGCCAACAAGAACGCCGTCATGCTGCCGTTCAATGTCTGGCGCGAAGTGTTCATCAACGATGCCGATCTGGCGCTGGCCAAGTCGAGCTACGAGCAGCTCAACCCCCATCCGTACGCCACGTTCACCGATGCCATCAAGCTGGAGACGCCGCTGGCGGAACTGGCCGTGGACAAATCCTACGTCAACTGCCAGCAGGACGTCGCCCTGCCGCACAGCCTGCCCTGGCATCCGCGCCTTTCCGAACGGCTGGGCCTGTTCAGGCTGGTGGAATGCGCCGGCAGCCATGAAACCTGGTTCACCCATCCCGAGCGCCTGGCCCAGGCTATTCTGGATGCCGGACGCGATTGAAATGAAGCGCCCGGGCGAAAGCCCGGGCAAAGCGGCGCGCTTCGGACCGCGGGCGGCATCGCCCGTGCGCCACGGCCTGGCACTCACGTGGGCTCAAGAAGGCATGTATTCGGGTCTGAGCACCCCTTGCAAGTCGGCATAGGGAATCAGCAATTCAGGCTGCCCCGACGAATACGGCGCGATCTCGTACGAGTTGTACTTGACGACCAGCCCCGCATCCGAAAACGCAAAGTTGTCGCTGGGCTGAAAGGGCCAGATCCGGTTGTAGGTGGCCGGGTCGGCCTTGGCGTCTGGATTGGCGGCCAGCCATTTGGCATGCGCCCGCTTGAGCGCCGCCACGTAGGCGTCGTGCTTGCCGCGCACAAGAACATTTTCCAGGCCAAGCACTTTTTCCTGCGCGTTGTCCCAGTTGAGGAATTGCGTGGCCGAAATACCGTGGGCCGCGCCCGTGAAGTACTGCCAGGTGTTCAGCTCGACCACGGTCAGGTTCTTGTTGCGGTACGGCGTCTTGGCTGAAAAGACGGTGGAATCGCGCGGCGCGGCGGTCTTCCAGAAGTAGGCTTCGTACTCGGCAAGACTGGCATAGGGGTGCGGATGATCGCCGTTGACGCCGGTCATGACGGCCAGGGCGTAGTCGACGAGCTTGGTCAGCTTGGGCATGCCCGGGAACACCAGGGAATCGACCTTGATTTCCGGGCAATCGCCCGTGCAGCCGGGCTTTTTGCGGTCCCACTTGACGGGCTGCGTAAACAAGCCTTCCTTGCTGGTCTGCTGGGCGGTCTGATCCGCCGGAATCATGGAAATATTGTCGCGGGGGCCGCTCGCGCAGGCGGACAGCAAGACGGCCGCGCCGGCCAGCGCGGCGGCGCGCAGGCAACGAATGGACGATTTTTTCATGCGCATTACCTGATTGTGTGGGCATCCTGGCCGAACAGCATCTTGCGCGCTTCTTCGGTGTGGACAGTCGGCTCGGTGTTGATGGACGCCGCTTTTGCATACGCGCGCACGGTGGCCGGTCGCGAGGCAATGGCATCGAACCAGCGCTTCAGATGCGGGAATTCGTTAAGATCCTGCCCTTGCTTTTCGTGCGGGACTATCCAGGGATAGCAGGCCATGTCCGCGATGGAATAATCGCTCGCGATGAATTCGCGGTCGGCCAGGCGCTTGTTGAGCACCCCGTACAGGCGACCGGTTTCGCGCGTGTAGCGGTCGATGGCATACGGCAGTTTTTCAGGCGCATAGGTGGCGAAGTGGTGGTTCTGGCCCGCCATGGGACCCAGCCCGCCCATTTGCCAGAACAGCCACTGCAGCACGTCGGCCCGGCCCCGCAAATCAGAAGGAATATAGCGCCCGGTCTTCTCGGCCAGATATAAAAGGATGGCGCCCGATTCGAACAGCGAGATGGGCTGCCCGCCGTCCGCCGGCGCATTGTCGACAATGGCCGGAATGCGGTTATTGGGCGAGATTTTCAGGAATTCGGGCTTGAACTGATCGCCCTTGCCGATATTGACGGCGTGCAAAGTGTAGGGTGTTGCCGTTTCTTCGAGGAAAAGCGTGATTTTATGGCCGTTGGGAGTCGTCCAGTAATACAGGTCGATCATTGCAATCCTTTCGTGGCGGAAATGAAAACAGAGACAGCACCGGCCGGGAGTCCAGATTGAGGACACCAGCCGGCAGTTGCCGACGCTGCCAATGGTAGCGCATCAGGCGCTTGGAGCGGCAAGCGCCTGCTGGATATCGCTGCGCAATTCGTCGGGCGCGGTGGAGGAGCCGTAGCGCTTCAGGACCTGTCCGTCGCGGCCCACGAGAAACTTGGTGAAGTTCCACTTGATGGCCTGGGTGCCCAGCACCCCGGACTTTTCTTCCTTGAGCCATTGATACAAGGGGTGGGCGCCGGCGCCATTCACGTCGATCTTCGCGAAAAGAGGAAAGCTGACGGCGTATTTCGTGGTGCAGAAATCCAGGATTTCGGCCTCGGTGCCGGGCTCCTGGTGGCCGAATTGGTCGCAGGGAAAGCCGAGCACCGTGAACCCCTGATCCCGGTATTCCAGGTAAAGCGCCTCGAGACCCCGATACTGGGGCGTGAACCCGCATTGGGAGGCGACATTGACGATAAGCGCCACCTGGCCCTGGTAGCGTGACAGCTCGACGCTGTCGCCCGATATCGAGCTGGCCGAAAATGAACTTAGCGATGGCATGGCGATCCTGGAACGAGATGGCTGGAGCGGGTTGGCCGCAACGAGAGCGTAGCCCCATCGGCGCAACAGCCCGAAACCGGGCATCTCAACACTGTAGCAGGGCCATGCCGGCGCGTCTATTTGCGCGGCGCGTCAAGCCGCCGATGCCGAGCGTATGTTCTCGAACCACTGGATCGCCCGTTCGGCGGCGGCCGGCGGTGCATCGTGCATGACCGACGCCACGGTCTGGCTTGACAGTTCACGCCTCCAGGCGGCTTCCGCCCGGCGCATGGCCGCCGTGATGGCGCAGGGCTTGCGACATTCGCGGGCAGGCGAAGCACCCTCGCCATTGCGGCGGATTTCCGTGCAGCGAAACGCCGCATCGGGCCCTTCGATAGCGTCCACGACCTGTAGCAGGGTGATTTTTTCAGGCGAACGGGCAAGCCGGAACCCGCCCTTCGGCCCCGCCGACGACACCAGGATGCCGGCGCGGGCAAGCGCCTGCAGGGATTTGTTGAGGTAGGCGGCGGGCAAGCCGAACTTGGCCGCGAGCTTGGTGGTGGAAATGACCTCGTTCTGCCCGATCCAGCCCAGCGCCACGCAGCAATGCAGGCCCCACTCCACGCCTTCGTTCATGCGCATAATAATCTAATCCGTATACCTTATGACCTGGATTATATATGTCCAGATTATTGTTGACTAGCTCTTGCGATCGCCATAGAATTCATCCCATAATCTAGATATTTAATATCCAGATTAAAAATACAGCACCGTCCGCAGCCGCTCATGGCAAAACGATCAAGACAAAATCTCCGCCCCGCCGGGCGGAACAAGGAGACAGCATGAGACACCATTTCCTCAAGGCAATCGCCGCAACCGGCCTGGGCCTGACCATGGCCCTGGCCAACGCCGCCCCCGCGCAAGAAAACCACGACGACCTGAAAATCGGCTTCATGGGGGTATTTTCGGGCGGGCAAGCCGCCCTGGGCCAGGATTCGTACGACGGATTCATGCTTTACCTCAAGAACCACGGCGACAAGCTCGGCGGCCGCCACATCGAAGTCCTCAAGGCCGACGCCCAGATCAAGCCCGTGGTCGGCGTGCAACTGGCAAAACGGCTCATCGACAAGGACGGAGTGCCCATCATCGTCGGCGTGACCTTCTCCAACGTCATGCTCGCCGTGCACGGGCCCATCACGAAGAAAGAGGTGTTTCTCATCGGCACCAACGCGGGCCCCAGCCAGATAGCCGGCAAGGAATGCTCCCCCTATTTCTTCAGCACCTCGTACCAGAACGACCAGAAAGCCGAAAGCATGGGCAGCTATGCCAAGTCCAAGGGGTACAAGAGAATCATCACCATGGTGCCCAACTACCAGTCGGGCTTCGACTTCGTGACAGGCTTCAAGCGCTACTACCAGGCTCCCCTGCTCGACGAAATCTACACGCCGCTCAATCAGCAGGACTTCTCCGCCGAGCTGGCCAAGATCGCCTCCGAGAAACCCGATGCCGTCTATGTCTTCTACCCCGGCGGGCTGGGCGTCAACTTCCTGCGCCAATGGCAGCAGGCCGGCCTGCTGGGCAAGATCCCGGTCCTGTCCACCTCGACGACCGACGCCATCAATCTCCCCGCTCAGCGCGACAGCGCCCTGGGCGTGATCACCAGCCCCGTCTGGGGACCCGACATGGACAACGCCGCCAACAAGAAATTCGTGGCCGAGTTCGAAAAGGAATACAAGCGCATCCCTTCGGATTTCGCGGCGCAAAGCTATGACGGCGCGCAACTGCTGGATTCGGCCATCGCAAAGGTCAAGGGCCATGTCGAAGACAAGGCCGCGTTCATGGCCGCCCTCAAGCAAGCCGATTTTCCTTCGGTGCGCGGCGACTTCAAGTTCGGCAACAACAATTTCCCCATCCAGGATCTTTCCGTGTTCGAAGTCGTCAAGGACGCGCAGGGCCGGTTCACGCTCAAGAAAATCGCCACTCCGCTCAAGGCGCAGCAAGATGCCTATCACCAAGACTGCCCGATGAAATAATCCACAGGCGTATCGAGAAATGGATCTACAACTCCTGACAACTCAAATTCTCAATGGTGTGCAGTTCGGCGTCCTGTTGTTCCTGCTGTCCGCGGGGCTGACGCTGGTCTTCGGCATCATGAATTTCGTCAATCTTGCGCACGGGTCGCTGTACATGATGGGGGCCTACGTGGCGGCGGCCGTCTTCAACCTGTACGGCTCCTTCACTCTGGCCCTGCTGGCCGCCGTCCCGGCGGCCATCCTGATCGGCATCGCCCTGGACCGCATCGTCCTGGCGGGGCTCTACTCGCGGGAACACCTCGACCAGGTGCTCGCCACCTTCGGCCTGATCCTCGTGTTCAACGAAGTCGTGCGCTACATCTGGGGATCGGCCCCCACCTACATCAACGCGCCCCGGGCGCTGCGGGGCACGATCGACTTCCTCGGGTTCTCATACCCTTCGTATCGCATCTTCATCATCGCCGTCGGGCTGTTGTGCGGGCTCGGGCTTTATCTGCTCATCAACAAGACCCGGGTCGGCATGCTCATCCGCGCCGGCGCCGCCGACGCCGAAATGGTCGACGCCATGGGCACCAACATACGCCGGCTCAACACCCTGATCTTCGGCCTGGGAGCAGGCCTGGCCGGGCTGGGCGGCGTCATGGCGGGCCCCATCCTGTCGGTGCAGCCGGGCATGGGGGAACCCATACTCATCCTCACCCTGGTCGTCATCGTCACGGGCGGCATAGGCTCGATACGCGGGGCCTTCTACGGCGCGCTCATCGTCGGCCTCGTCGATACCCTGGGGCGGGCCTTCCTTCCGGCCGCCTTCAACGAGCTGCTGGCCAAGTCCCTGGCCCAGGCCGCGGGCCCGGCCGTGGCCTCCATGCTGATCTATCTTCTCATGGCTTTCGTACTGGCCATCCGGCCGCACGGGCTGTTTCCAGTCAGGAACGGGTGAACACATGCTATCTGAACAAACCCGCCAGGCGCTGCCGCTGAACGGCATCCGCAACCGGCCCGTACACGCGCAAATCAGCACCGCTCAAGCCCCCGCTTCCCCCCAAGCGCATCGTGCCCGGCAACTGCTGCCCGCCGCGGCAATATTCCTTGCGCTTGCCCTGGTTCCCGTGGCGTCGCTGTTCCTGGGCCACACCTACTATCTGGACCTGGTGTCGCGCGCCATGATTCTGGGCCTGGCCGCCATGGGGCTGAACCTCATTCTCGGCTACGGAGGCATGGTCAGCTTCGGCCATGCCCTGTACCTGGGCATCGGCGCCTACGCTGTCGGCATACTTTCCACCTATGGCGTGCATTCGTCCCTGATCCAGCTGGCGGCGGCCATCGCCATCGGCACGATCGTGTCGTACCTGGTCGGCTACATCTGCCTCAAAGTCGACGGCATGGGCTTCATCATGATCACCTTGGCCTTTGCGCAGATGTTCTATTTCCTGGCCATCAGCCTGAAGCAGTACGGCGGGGACGACGGGCTGCAGATCGCAGCGCGAAGCACCGTGCCCGGCCTGGACATCGACAACCCCTACCAGTTCTACCTGCTGGTCCTGGGAATACTGGCCGTGGCGGCCTATCTCCTGCACCGCCTCATCCATTCCCGGTTCGGCACCGTGATCCGCGGCTGCAAGCAGAACACGCGCCGCATGTACGCCCTGGGATTCTCGGCAAACCGCTACAGGCTGTTCGCCTACGTGGTTTCCGCCCAGATCGTCGTGCTGGCCGGCGTGCTGCTCGCCAATCTCGCCTTGTTCGCATCGCCCTCCTACATGAGCTGGACGCTCTCGGGCGACCTCATACTGATGTGCGTGCTGGGCGGCCTGGGCACGCTGCTGGGGCCGCTGATCGGCGCCATCGCCTTCGTCGGGCTCGAGGAATTCCTGTCCACCATGCCCATCGAACTGCCCGGCAACGCGACCGATCTCATCACCACGCACTGGCTGGGCTTCTTCGGTGTTTTCATCGTGCTGGTGGTGCTGTTCCTCAGGCGCGGTCTTTACGGGTCGCTCGCCAGCAAGGGAGGCCGCCATGACTGAAATCCTGCAAGTGCAGAACCTGGTAAAGCGCTACGGCGCCCTGGCCGCCACCAACGACCTGAGCATGACCGTGCTTCAGGGCGAGCTTCACGGCGTCATCGGCCCCAACGGCGCGGGCAAAACCACGTTCATCCATCAATTGGCGGGAGAAGTTCTGCCCGATCAGGGGCGGATCCTCTTCGACGGGGCTGACATCACCCGGTCCACGGTCGATGCGCGGGCCTTGCACGGCATCGGCCGCTCGTACCAGATCACGTCGATATTCAAGGATTTCTCCGTTCTCGACAACGTCATGCTGGCGGTCCAGGCCCGCCAGGGGTCGAGCTTCAGGTTCTGGTCGGCCGTGCGCAGCGACAGGACACTGTACGAACCCGCCTATCAGGCTTTGCGCGAAGTCGATCTGGAACAAGCGGCGCATCGCCGGGCCGGATCCCTCGGCTACGGCGAGATGCGGCAGCTGGAAATCGCCATGACCCTCGCCATGCGCCCCAGGGTGCTGCTGCTGGACGAACCCATGGCCGGCATGAGCCAGCAGGAATCGGCACGCCTGGTGGAACTGCTGCGGCGCCTGAAGGGCGACTACAGCATCGTGCTCGTCGAGCACGACATGGACGCCGTGTTCGCCCTGGCCGACCGCATTACCGTGCTGGTGTACGGGACGGCCATTGCCTGCGGCACCCCGCAGCAGATCCAGGAAAACCAAGAGGTCAAGAACGCCTACCTCGGAGACGACGATGAATTCTGAACATGCCTCTCTCAACACGCCGCAGCGGCCTCCCCTGCTGCAGTTGAACAGCGTCGAAACCGCCTACGGCGACAGCAAGGTGCTGTTCGGCGTCGATCTGGAAATCGAGGCCGGCCAGTGCGTGGCGCTGCTGGGCCGCAACGGCATGGGAAAATCCACCACCGTCAAGACCATCATGGGGCTGCAGCCCTGCCTGCAGGGCCAGGTCAAGCTGCGCGGTTCCAGCCTGAACCGGCTCAAGCCCCATCAGATCGCCCACGCCGGCATCGGCCTGGTGCCCGAGGGCCGCCGTGTGTTTCCCAACCTGTCCGTCAGGGAAAATCTGGTTGCCACGGCCAGACAGGCCGGACGCAGCGGCCCCGGATGGTCGCTGGACGACATCTACGGCCTGTTTCCGCGCCTGCAAGAACGCGAGCGCCACCTGGGCTGCAATCTTTCGGGGGGAGAACAGCAAATGCTGGCCATAGGCCGCGCACTCATGACCAATCCGGAACTGCTCATCCTGGACGAGGCCACCGAAGGCCTGGCGCCCATCGTGCGCAAGGATATCTGGCGCTGCATCGTGCTGCTGAAAAGCCGGGGCCTGGCGCTGCTGGTCATCGACAAGAACCTGGCGGCGCTCCTGCGCGTGGCCGACAAGCATTACATCCTGGAAAAAGGCGTGGTCGTGTGGAGCGGCGCCTCGGGCGAACTGGACGCCAACCCCGATCTCGTCCACCACTACATCGGCATGTAGCCAAGCTATTCCCGCCCGGAGGGCCGACTTCCCCGGGCCTGTGCAAACAACCAGCAAACTCAAAGGAGTTGTTCAAATGAAAGACATCGTCGTCATCGGCTGCGGATTCGGCGGCCTGTGGAGCGCAATCGGGGCAGCGCGGAAGCTGGACGAACTTGGCGTGGGAAGCGAAGAAGTCAGCATCACCGTCGTGGATCAAAACGATTTCCACAGCATCCGCGTCCGCAACTACGAGCAGGATCTGGAATCCACCATCATTCCCCTTTCCAAGGTCCTGGATCCCATCGGGGTCCGCCATGTTCAAGGCGCTGTC
Source organism: Eoetvoesiella sp. (assembly GCF_035555955.1). Classification (NCBI taxonomy): domain Bacteria; kingdom Pseudomonadati; phylum Pseudomonadota; class Betaproteobacteria; order Burkholderiales; family Alcaligenaceae; genus Eoetvoesiella; species Eoetvoesiella sp. Next base: position 264,948 of record NZ_DATMGA010000066.1, read on the forward strand.
ACCGGCATCGATACCGCGGGGCAGACCGTCGCCATCGATACGCCCACGGGCGGCCAGTCCGTGGCCTACGACCGCCTGGTCTACGCCCTGGGCAGCCAGCTGCGGCGCCCGCCCATTCCGGGACTGGCCGAGCACGGCTTCGACATCGACACCTACCAGGCCGCCAAGCGGCTGGAACAGCACCTTGCCGCCCTGCCCGACTCGAAGCATGCCGGCGAGGGCAAATATACCGTGCTGGTGGTGGGCGCCGGCCTTACCGGCATAGAACTGGCCTCCGAGCTGCCCGGACGGCTCGAGGCCATACGCGCGGCGCATCACGGCACCGAACCGGTGCGCGTGATCCTGGCCGACTCCAGCCCCGCCATCGGCTCGGACATGGGCGAGCAGGCCATGGCCGTCATCGACAAGGCCATGGCCGCGCTTGGCGTGGAAACCCGGACCGGCATCGCCGTGGCCGCCGTCGATGCGATGGGCGTAACACTGGCCGACGGCGAAAAAATCCCCGCGGCCACGGTCGTCTGGTGCGCGGGCATGCAGGCCAATGGCCTGGGCCATTGGCTGCCCGTGGAAAAAGACCGGCAGGGGCGCGTCGCCGTGGACGAGTTCATGCGGGTGAAAGGCCTGACCAACGTCTTCGCCGCCGGGGACGCCGCCTGGTCCATGCTGGACGACCCCCATACTTCGGTCATGTCATGCCAGCACGGCCGGCCCATGGGCCGGTATGCCGGGCATAACGTCGTCGCCGACCTGCTGGGCAAACCCATGCTGCCGCTGCGCATCGACTGGTACACCACCATTCTCGACCTGGGCCCATGGGGCGCGGTGTACACCACGGGCTGGGACCGCCAGGTCATCGCCTCCGGCGAAACCGCTAAGAACACCAAGCAGAACATCAATTGCCGGCGGATCTATCCGCCGCTAAGCGGCAACCGCGCAGAGATCCTCGCTTCGGCGGCACCCGAGGTGCAGGCTCCACCCGAAGTCAGGCAGGCAGATATGGACAGCCAGACCGCCTGACGGCCGATTCACCGGCCCATATACTCAATGGGCCGAAAGGCGGAAGAAACAGAAACCGGACGGGCGGCTTGCGCCTCCCCGTCTCCCGAAGGCTAAGGACAGCCGTAGATGCCGTGGGCCCGCCCGAAGACCCGGGTCAGGCCCAACAGACCGTCTATGGTCGGCGTCTTCACGCCGGCCAGAATGCCGATTTCGTGCACCACGGTCAGCAGTCCGTCGATTTCCAGCGGACGCCCGGCTTCGGCATCCTGCAGCATCGAGGTCTTGAAGGCGCCCAGCTTGCGGGTGACTTCGTTGCGCTCTTCGGCGGTCTGGGCGATGGCGCAGCCCACTTTCTCGCCGATTTGGGCGGCCTCGCGCATGGCGGCGCGGCAGAACTCGTTGAGCAGCGGGTCGTCCAGCACCTGCTGGGTATTCGCGCCGGTCACGGCGGTAACCGGGTTCATGGTCATATTGCCCCACAGCTTGTACCAGATGTCGCCGCGGATATTGGAACTGGCGTCGGCCTGGAAGCCCCCTTTTTCGAGAAGACGCACCAATGCCTGCAGCCGCTCGGACATGGCGCCGTCGGGCTCGCCCAGGATGAGCCGGTTGCCGGACTTCAGCTCGACGAATCCCGGTTCCGGCCGCGAACTGGAAAAATGCACCACGCAACCCACGATGTGCCCGATGGGGATGGCGGCGGCCAGCTTGCGGTCGGGATCCAGCGACTGCAAGGCGGTTCCCTGGAACGGCACATCCCTGGCCTCGAAGAACCACCACGGCACGCCGTTCATGGCTGTGACCACCATGGTGTGCGGACCGATAAGGGGCGCGATGCGGGCGACCACCTGCGCCAGCGCCGGCGACTTGACGGCGATGAACACGATGTCCTGGACGCCCAGGGCCTCGGGATTTTCCTCGACCCGAAGCGGCACGGTTTGCAACTGGCCGGACACGCGCAAACGCAGCCCATGCCGCTGTATGGCGGCCAGAGTCTGCCCGTGCGCCACCGCGCTGACCTCGCAACCGGCAGCCACCATCCGCGCTGCGATCAAGCCGCCCACCGCGCCTAGACCGTAAATCGCTACTTTCTGCATTTATCCTGCGCCTCCTTGAATGTTTTTATCCGATGGGCCTGAAATATCTTTTGCAGGCCTGGCCTGAAAAAGCATGATAAGCCATTTCCCCACCCGGCATTCCCGCAAGCCCGGCAAAAAAGAATGCCCCCGAAGGGGCACTTTTTGTCCTGGAGCGGCCCGGCGGCAAAATTCCCGCCGCCGGGCCGCCTCGAACGCCTAGAACGGAAAGCCGCGCTTGCCGAGCTGGGTGGTTATCCATTTGAGTTCGGTCATCTCGTCCATCGAAGCGCGGCCCCCCTCCCGGCCGACGCCGCTGTTCTTGATCCCGCCGAACGGCACATGGGGCTCGTCGGCCACGGTGCAGTTATTGATGTGCACCATCCCGGCTTCCAGACGCAGCGCGAGGTCGAAGGCTTTTTGCAGGTCGTTGGTCATGACGGCCGACGACAGCCCATAGGAAGTGTCGTTGGCGATGCGCAGCGCCTCTTCGGAGTCCGCCGCCCGGATGACGGAAGTGATGGGCCCGAAGGATTCTTCGCCGTACATTTTCATGTCGGGCGTAACGCCCGCCACCACGGTGGGCTGGTACAGCGAACCATCGTGCTTGCCGCCGCACAGCAGCTTCGCCCCTTTGGCCACGGCATCTTCCACATGCCCGTTGATGACCGCGCACTGGGACTCACGGATAAGCGGCCCGATGATGGTGGAAGGATCGTGCGGGTCGCCCGTCTTCAACGCCGAAGCCTTGGCGGCGAATTTTTCGCAGAACGCGTCGAACAGCCCCGCCTCGACGATGATGCGGGAACTGGCCATGCACACCTGGCCTTGATGAAAATAGATGCCGAACGCCGCGGCGTCGACCGCGTAGTCGAGATCAGCATCGTTCAACACGATGAACGGGTTCTTGCCGCCCATTTCCAGCGTAAGGCGCTTGAGGCTCTTGCCCGCCTGCGCCGCCAGCAGCCGACCGACTCGCGTCGAGCCGGTAAACGTCACCATCTTGACGCGCGGATCGTTCATCAGGATTTCACCCACCATTTCCGAAGGCCCGGGAACGACATTGAGAACCCCCGCAGGCAAACCCGCCTCTTCGAAAATAGATGCGATTTTCAGGCCGATGACCGAGGTATATTCGGACGGCTTGAGCACGAATGTGTTGCCCGCCGCCAGGGCGAAAGCCACTTTCTTCATGGCCAGCAGGAACGGAGCATTGAACGGCGCTATTCCGGCGATCACGCCAAGAGGCTGGCGAATGGTCATGCCGACCTGGCCCGGCGCGGTGAGAGGCAGGGTTTCGCCCGTAACCTGCCGCACCAGCCCGGCCGCCACGCGCAGCAGCTCGATGCAATAGCCGATTTCGAACATGGCCTTGCCGAACACCGACCCGGACTCCTCGATGATGACCTCGCGCAGCTCGTCGGTGCGGGCGGCGATGATGTCGGCCGCCTTGATCAGGATGGCCTCGCGCTGCGCGGCAACCATGTTCTTCCATGGGTCGCGCGCCTTGTATGCGGCGGCAATGGCATCGTCGACATCCTGGGCCGATGCTTGGGCCACATAGGCGTATATGTCGCCGGTCAGCGGATTGAAATCCTCGCTGACCTGCTGTTCCGAGCCAGGCCGCCAAACCCCGTCGATATACAAGGGGCTGATGTCCTTGACCACGGCTTTGATATCGTTCGCACTCATGATTTCCTCCAGAATAGTGGGCATTGTCTATTTATGGTTATGTCTTCCATTTTGCAGCCTGCATGCGCGCGTTTCTCGTCTGCATGCGCAACGCAATGTGCTCCATGCGCGGGCATGAAGCTTTGGCGCCGCCACCCTCCGTCGGGGGCTGGAGTCGGGCCTCATTCGGTGGTAACGTAAATATGGCGGCAACGCGCCATCGCTGCCGGCACATTGGCGATTCCGCCGACCGCTCCTGGAGACGAACTAAACGGCTTCGGCTTTTCAGCCGCCGGAGGTTTGCAATGAATACCGATTTTTCGACCGACTCCGTCGCCGCCGACCGGCGTCTGGCGTACTGGCGCGATATGGTCTGCACCACGTTTGCGGATATCGAATGCCGAGCGCTTTCAAACGCGCCTTTTCATGCCAGCCTGGCCGACTCGGGACTCGACGACGTCCACTTTTGCGAAAGCAGCGCCAGCCCGGTGCAGATCAGCAAGAACGATGCCCTTGTCCGGCGCAGCACCCATAGCAATTTCATGCTCTGCATTCAGCAGGAAGGCCTTTGCGTTGTCGATCAATGCGGCCGCGAAGCACGCCTGTTCCCCGGCGACGCAGCCCTGCTAGATTCCGTGCGGCCCTACCGCGTTACATTCCCCACGCCGTCGAAGCAGCTCATCGTGCACATGCCTCGCGAGGCCCTGCTCAACGTGCTGAGCGATGCCGAACACCGCAACGCCCACCGGCTCTCGGGCGCGCGCGGCACCGTGCGGCTGGTCGCGCAATTCATGCAAGGGCTGTCGGCGCAACTGCATCGCGACGGCGCCATCGGCGCCGGCGGCGCCGTGGCGGGCGCCCTCAAGACGGGAGCGCTGGAGCTCATTGCGTCGGCATTGTCCGACGCCGATCCGGCCAGCGAGCAGCCTGCGCAGATCGCGCGGTATCGTCTGCTTTATCGCGCCCGGCGCTATATTGAAAGCCAATTGGCCAACCCCGAACTCACCATCGATCTGGTGGCCAGCCAGCTCTCGGTTTCCACCCGCCGCCTGCAGCAGGTTTTCAAGGACTGCGGCCTCGAACCACCGTCCCGGTATCTATGGCAGCAGCGCCTGGAACACTGTAAAGCGGCCTGCGAATCGCCCGAATTTGCACAGCACAGTATCGGCGACATCGCGCTCATGCACGGCTTCAATGACTTTTCGCATTTCAGCCGCAGCTTCAAGGCCGCTTACGGCTGCACTCCCCGGGAATACCGCAATGCCCGCGGCTGAATGCCTGCCGACCCCGAGGGCGGGGCGGCTTCGCCACGATACGAGAGGCCTTCGGCACAGTATCGACCGTGCCGCCTGACCCCGGCCTGAAGTCCGAGAGGCTGGCGCTCTGGCTCGTGGTCAGTACGCGGGATCCTTGTCGAACCTGTCCAGATCGAAATAGCGCGAGGTGGAATTGCCTTGGTCCTCGGAGGGCTTCTTGGGCGCCGACAACTGCGCCGGAGGAACGGTTTCGGGCGGCCGGATATCGACGGACTTGACGGCGTCCGGATCAAAGCCGGGCGTAGCGGGAAGCGCCCCCCGGGCAGAGCCGGAAGCCGGGCCCGCAGCGCCATAACCAGCTGCGGATCCCAAAGCGGAATTGTTTTGCGCCGCGCCGCCGGCCTGTCCTGCGCCGCTGGCCTGCGCCTCGTCAGCCTGCCCGGCTGCGCCGGCCGCTGCGCGATCCCGAGCCCGCTGCGCCCGTCGCTCCGCCAGAACCTTCTGGCTCAGCTGATCGAGCTTGGCGGCCAGGCTGTCGTGCCCGCGCAGGCGCGCCCAGTCGGCGGCGCTTTGTTTCTTGAGGTTCAGCGTGGTCGAGTCGGCCCCGGCATAAAGCAGGGCGCGCACCACATCTTCATCGCCCGAAAACGCCGCCATCATGAGGGGAGTCGTGCCGTCGGGCGAAGGCGCGTTGACGATGGCCTTATTGGCCAGCAGAAATTCGACCATCTTGAGATTGCCCTTGGAGGCCGCATAGTGCAACGGCGTCCAGCCCAGCCGGTTGACGTGCGCGCCGCGCTTGATCAGGGCCTGAGCCCGTTTGACGTCCCCTACGATGGCCATGTACATGAGCGGGGTTTCGTGATTGCGATTCTCGATATTGACGTCGATGCGCCTATGGGCAAGCAGCAGGTCGTACACCCGCCAGGAGCCCTCGCGGATCGCCAGCATCAGGGCGGGCAGCCCGTCGGGATTCAGAGCATTGGGGTTCTCGCCCTGGGCCAGGGCGTCCTTGACGTCCTCCACGCGGTCGTTGGCGATGTCGAGCCACCATTCCGACGACGCGGCGGCCCTGGCCGCCATGCAGGCGATCAGCAGCGCCAGGCCAACGGCCCACAGCCACGCCCATTTTCCGGTTTCCAACGGCCTGGTCATTTTGCTTATCATCGTGTTCACGCCAATCGCTTGTTGGTGAAGAGGAACGCCGGGAACCGTCGGCGCCCGGCATCATAATCAATAAATAACATTAATTTAAATTAGTAAATTATTGAAATTAAACAACTATTATAAAATTCTTAATGTTTTACTTTAAATGATAAAAATTAAAGCAACACATCAAAACTAAAACCTAATCAATTGAAATTAATAATATTTAAAAAATTATTCAATCAAAATCTATAAATAGAATTAAATTATCGTTCTATTTTATTGAAAAGATTGAAGAAATTATCGGTCGAACAGCGCGCCACCTCGGCAACCGCAATCCCCCGCAAATCCGCGATCTTTTCAGCTACATGAATCACCTTGGACGGGTCATTGGCCTTGCCCCGGTACGGCACGGGCGCCAGATAGGGGGAATCCGTTTCGATAAGCAGGCGATCCAGCGGCAGCCGGGTAGCCAGGTCCTGCAGGTCGGCGGCCTTCTTGAACGTGACGATGCCCGACAGCGAAATATAGAAATTCATGTCCATGGCCGCCTTGGCCACTTCCCACGACTCGGTAAAGCAATGCATGACGCCGCCGATCTCGTCCGCGCCCTCTTCACGCATGATGCGTAAAGTGTCTTCGCTGGCCGAACGGGTATGGATGATGAGCGGCAAACCGCTTTTGCGGCTGGCGCGGATATGCGTGCGGAAACGCTCGCGCTGCCACTCCAGCGGTTCGGAAAGGCGAAAATAATCCAGCCCCGTCTCGCCGATGGCAACCACCTTGGGCGCCCTGGCCATCTCGACCAGCCCGTCGACCGTGGGCTCCTGGGTGTCTTCATAGTCAGGATGCACGCCCACCGAGGCATACAGGTGCGGATGGGGCGCCACCAGTTCTATCAGACCGGGCCATTGCGGCAAGTTCACACTGACCACCAGGGCGTGACTGACCCGGTTTTGCTCCATGCGTGCCAGAATATCGGGCAAATTCTGGGCAAGCTCGGGAAAATCCAGATGGCAATGGGAATCTACATACATGGCAAAACTCGAAATGAAAAAGATCGCAAAATGGTTGCAGGCTCAGGGCCTGTCAACAAGTCTCAACGGACCCTAAGCCTGCCGCCGCGGTCGGCAGGCTTGCGCCGCGTGCGACAAAACGCTGTAAACGAATAGTTTAGTATTTAATGGGTGATCCGCCACGGCGCGCTGCTGCATCAGCCACTTGCCGGTCTCGGCCAGGCTGGACGGCGAAGCCGCCCCGGCGACCCGCGCCGTAGAATCGCCAAGTGCCGGAAAATACCGGACCGGCGCCGACGAGGCCGCCAGCGACAAATCAAAAAACAGGCGCTGCAAGGCGTCGATCCAGCCGGCGGGCGGGTCTTTTTCAAGACTATCGGCCAAGGCCCCGATATCGGGCGCGCCGCCCTGGGCCGCAGCCAGAACAAACTGCTCGAGCCATGCCGGGCAGGCGCGCTCGCCCGCGTCTCGCATGGACAGAGCCCGCAAAGGCGCTCCGCCTGCCGCCGCCAGCCACTGCGTCGCATCACCCAGCCCCTGAGCAGCCAGCCAGCCAGTGCTTTCGGCCATGGAAGGCACGGGCAAGGGCAGCCTGCGGCAACGGGAAACCAGCGTCGGCAGGATACGGTCGGGGGCATCCACCACCAGTAAAAATACCGTGTGCTCGGGCGGCTCTTCGAGCACCTTGAGCAAGGCATTGGCGGAAACCGCATTGAGCGCTTCGGCGGGATACAGCACAGCCACCCGCCAGCCGCCGCGATGCGTGGCGGTGTTGAACCAGGTCGACAACCCCCGCAGCTGCTCGACACGGATATCCTTGGACGCCGTTTTTTTCGATGCCGCGGATTCAGCGGCGGACTCGTCGGGCTGATCCCCCCCCTCTTCCTGCGCCACCGCATCGGGCCGTATGCGGCGCAAATCGGGATGATTGCCGCTGGCCACCCATTGGCAGGCAGCGCAATGGCCGCAGGCCAGCCCGTTTTCCGGCGCTTCGCACAACAGGCTGGCCGCCGCGGCCAGAGCGAACTGGCGCTTGCCGATGCCGGCCATGCCGTGAATCAGCCAAGCATGGGCAAAGCGCTCGCGCTGGCCCAGCCAGGCTTTGGCCAGGCCTTCCTGCCATGGAAAAAAGCGTGGTATGTCGCTCATGCGCCAGCTTCCTCGCTGCCGAAGGCACGCCAGGCAGCGATCAATTCCTGGGCCTGGCCGCGCAACTCGGCGCGCACGGCCTCCATGGGCCGGGTGGAATCGACGACGCGCAATCTGCCGGGGCATTGCTGCGCGCGCTCGTGGTAAGCCCGGCGCGTGCGTTCGAAAAACGCATCACCCTCTTTTTCAAAGCGGTCCAGGTCGCGGCTGCGGGCCAGGCGCTCGCGCGCCACGTCCAAGGGCACGTCGAACAGCCAGGTGCGATCGGGCTGCAAATCGGGATGCACCCATTGCTCCAGCGCGGCAATGGCCTCGGCGCCCAATTCGCGCCCCCCGCCCTGGTAGGCGTAGCTGGCATCGGTGAACCGGTCGCATACCACCCACTTGCCGGTCCGCAGCGCCGGCTGGATGACGGTTTGTATGTGCTCGCAACGCGCCGCGAACATAAGCAGGGTTTCCGTCTTCAGGTGCATGGGCTGGCTCAGCACCATTTGGCGCAGTTGCTCACCCAGCGCCGTGCCGCCCGGTTCGCGCGTACACAGCACCGGAATGCCCTGGCTTTGGATATGCTCTACCAGCCATTGCACATGCGTGCTTTTGCCTGCGCCGTCCAGGCCTTCCAGGGTGATGAAGCAACCGCGTCTGCCTTGCATTATTTTCTCTGCCCAAGTATGTATTTGGATACCGCCCGATTGTGCGAATTCAGGCTTTCGGAGAACTCGCTGGTGCCGTCGCCCCGCGAAACGAAATACAGGAATTTATGCTGTTCGGGGTGCAGGGCCGCATACAGGGAGGCTTTGCCGCTGGATGCGATGGGCGTGGGAGGCAGGCCGCTGCGCGTATAGGTGTTCCAGGGCGTATCGGTGGTCAAGTCCTTTTTACGGATGCGCCCTTGATAAGCATCGCCCATGCCGTAGATGACGGTGGGGTCGGTTTGCAACGGCATGCCCAGGCGCAGCCGGTTCACGAACACCCCCGCGACCCGCGCGCGATCCGCACCGTCGCCGGTTTCCTTCTCGATGATGGAAGCCAGGATGAGGGCCTCGTAGGGAGTCTGGATGGGCAGGTCGGGAGCGCGCTGCTCCCACATGGCGGCCAGCAGCTTTTCTTGCGCCAGGTAGGCCCGGCGCAAAATATCGTAGTCGGACGTGCCAGGCACGAAGACATAGGTATCCGGGTAAAAAAGGCCTTCGGGGCTGCCGTATGCCGAGCCCAGCCGCGCCAGCAATTGCGCATCGGTGATATCGCCCAATGTTTGCTTGATATTGGGGTTCTCGCGCAATGCCTGGCGTATGCGCCGGTACGACCAGCCTTCGATCAGGGCCAGGCTGGTCTGGGTCATGTCGCCATCGGCCATGCGCTGCAGCAAGACCGAAGGCGTATCACCCTTGACGGCTTCGTACGCGCCCGCCTTGATCAGGGTGTCGCGGCCCGTAAGCCGGGCCAGCAGGACGAAGGCATCGGCGTTCATGTCGATGCCTGCCTTGCGCATGGCCTGCGCAACGCTGCGGGGACGGCTGCCCATTTCCACCTGATAGTCGACATGTTCCGCACCAAGTGCCACCGGTCTGTTGGCCCAATACCAGAAAGCCGCCGAGATCCCGGCCATCGCGATGAAAGCCAGGAGCAGCACCCACAGGACGAAGCGTTTGAATCTGTTCATTGTTTCAAGTGTAGCCGAGGCGGACGGCCTCGCCGGCGCGGCGGCCGGAAATACGTAACCAGCATTGAACGGCGGGATCGGGATGCTGTGCCGGGACGGCGGCGCCCCAGGCCCGCGATGCCCGCCTGGGCCATGGGCAAACCTCGCCGGCGGCAATGCCTTGGCGGCAATATTTTCGGAAAGACCGTATCATAAACGCTACCCATTCCTGTGTCTTGAAAATCCGCCGCACCATCCATGACCGAACCCCTCGAAAACACTGCCGTCCCCCTGGAACAACTCGCCGTCATCGAAATTTCCGGCGCCGACGCAGCCACCTTCCTGCACGGCCAGCTCACCCACGACATCGCCCAGCTGCCCCCCGGCCTGGCCTGCCTGGCCGGCTACTGCACCGCCAAGGGACGGCTGCTGGCCAGCCTGGTCGTCTGGCGCGCGCCGCAATCCGAGCCGCCCGCATTCCATGCCCTCATTGCAAAAGACATCGCCGAAACCGTGGTCAAGCGCCTGTCCATGTTCGTGCTGCGCGCCAAGGCCAAGCTCGCCGTCACCACGCTGCCCGTGCAAGGAATCGTGCTGCGCCGGGACGAGGCGAAACAGGCGGAACAAGCCCTGGAGCGGGCGGGCATTGCCGGCGCCTCGCTGCCATCCGACCCATCGCCCTACACGGTCGTCCACTTGCCGGACGCTGCCTGCATCGCCGCGCCGAGCGCTGACGCCGGCGCGGCCCGATGGTGGATCGTCGGCAAAGCGGGCGCCGCCGCGCAACCGGGCGCAGAGGCTCTTTGGCGGGCCGCCGACATCGCAGCGGGCTTGCCCTGGATCGTGGCCGCCACGCAAGACACCTTCATCCCGCAGACGCTCAATCTCGATCTCATCGACGGCGTCAGCTTTACCAAGGGGTGCTATCCCGGCCAGGAAGTCGTCGCCCGCAGCCATTACCGGGGCACCATCAAGCGGCGCATGGCCCATGGCCTGATCGAACCCGCACCCGCTTCGGAGCCGCTGCCGGGCGCCGACATCTACGACGCCCGGCAGCCCGAGTCGCCCTGCGGCCGCGTGATCAACGCCGCCAGCACGGAAACGGGCTGCCACCTGTTGCTGGAAGTACAGTTGGCCGATCTGGACTCGGCCGATTTCAGGCTGGAGACGGCCGAGGGCGCGACAATCCGCATTCAGCCCCTGCCCTACTCCATCGCCGCCTGAGAGCGCCCGATATCCGGGGTTGATGCCGGCGGCCACCACGCTGCGCGGACGAACCGGCCGCAATATACTTTCGATGCCGGGCGGCTCCGATAGGAGTCTTGCGCTACCGGCCGAGATCGGCCAGAGGATGCGGCGTGTCTTCGGGCCAGGGTTGGACGAAATAGCGCCGCACCCATTCCTGGCTGGCGCAGGCCAGCGAAGCCGGACTCCAGCGCGGCGATTTGTCTTTGTCGACCAGCAAGGCGCGCACCCCTTCCTGGAAATCCCCCATGGCCATGCATTGCAGCACCGCCATGTATTCGCGGCGGAACACATCGGCAAGGGAAAGCGTGCGCACGGACCTGAGCAAGGTAAAGGAAAGCCGCGCGGCGCCCGGGGAGCCATGCTTGAAGGTCTGGGCCGCCTGCTTCACCCAGGCGTTTTCATAATCGGTCAGGGCCAGCAGGTTGGCGCAAATGGCATCGAAATCCGGCCCGGAACACTGGTCGGAAATCAGCGCAAAATGAGCCTGCAACGGCCCGGAAAGCGCCATCGAGCCCGGCTGCAGGGAACGCAAGACCTGGTGCAGCCGGATATCGTTTTCGTTTCGAACCTCGGACCACGCCTGGGCGACCAGCGCCTGCCTCAATTCTTCCCACTTCGAGGACTCGACGAAATAATCGGCCAGCCCCAGGAACTGGCAATCGCTGGCGCCCAGCTGCGCGCCGGTCAGCGCCAGAAACATGCCGATGCCGGCGGGAAGATGGCCCAGCATCCAGGTGCCGGCAACGTCCGGAAACATGCCGATGGTGATCTCGGGCATGGCAAAGCGCGTGGTTTCGCCGACCACCCTGTGGCTGGCTCCCATCATGAGCCCCACGCCGCCGCCCATGACGATGCCCGACCCCCAGCACAGCACGGGTTTGGCATAAGTATGGACAGCATAGTCCAGCCGGTATTCGGCCTCGAAGAACTGCCTGGCGTATGTATTGTCCCAGGGATGGCCGCTTACGTTGGCAAGCACCGTATCGTAGAGCTTGCGCACGTCGCCGCCGGCGCAAAAGGCCTTCTCGCCAGCTCCCTTGAAAATGACGAAGGCGATGGAACGGTCGTTTTCCCATTGCTTGAGCCGCAAGCCGATTTCCCGGCACATTTCCAGGGTCAGGCCGTTCAGGCTGCGCGGGCGGTTAAGCGTGACCACGCCGATTTTCTGCTTGCCCACCGCCGACCATGTGTCGAATAAAACCGCTGCGTCCATGATGATCGCCTCCTTGGTTCGCTCTTAGGCTTTGGTCAAACGCCGCTTCTGGCCGCGGCGGCGAGCTTGGCCTTGCGTTTGCGCGGACGATTGCGCGCCTTGATCATGAATGCCTGACGATGCAGGGCGCGCCTGCGCCGCGACTCCATGGGGTCGAACACCAGCGGGCGGTAGATTTCGATGCGATCGCCGTCGGCCAGCACCCTTTCTTCGGAGCAGGCCTGCCCATAGATTCCCGCCGCCGGGCGGCCTGCCGCCGCATCGGGAAACGCCTCGGCAAACCCGCTGGCCTCCAGCGCCTGCCCAAGCGTGGCGCCCGGGGGCAGCGCCAGGGTTTTATGCCATACGGCGCCGGGCCGCGCATACACCACCTGCACGGTCATCGCGGCAGGCCCGGCGGCGGTGCTACTCGCCATAACAGACCTGCGCGCGCTGGGTGAACGAATCGATGAAGCTGGTGGCGATCCGGTTGAACACCGGCCCTACCACCATTTCGAGCGCCCGATTGGAAAACGCGTATTCCATGGTGTAAACGACCTTGCACGCGTCTTCGGCCAATTCCTGGAACTGCCATTTGCCCGTCAAGGCGGAAAAAGGCCCGTCCACCAGATTGAACGTGATCTGGCTGGGATAATCGTGCTGGTTGCGCGTGCTGAAGGTTTGCCGTATGCCGGCGAAACTGATGGTAATGGCGGCCTGCATGCCATGCTCGTCGCGCTCCTGGACCGTGGTTCCGCCGCACCATGGCATGAACTCGGGGTATTTTTCCACGCCGGCCACAAGATCGAACATTTGCGCGCAGCTGTAGGGAACCAAAACGGAGCGTTGAACGGTATGCATCGAATGTCGTTAATGGATAGAATGTATTGATTTTACCTACTACTATAGCAACATTGATTCATGAGCATTGTCGAAAACCGCAAGGCAACCCACGATTACTTCATCGAAGACCGCTACGAGGCGGGCCTTGTGCTGGAAGGCTGGGAAGTCAAAGCCATACGCGCCGGCCATGTGCAAATCAAGGAAAGCTACGTCATTGTGCGGGACGGTGAAATCTTCATAGTCGGCATGCACATCAGCCCGCTGCCCACGGCTTCCACCCATATCCACCCGCAAAACACCCGCACCCGCAAGCTGCTCCTGAAGGCCGAGGAAATCAGCAAGCTCATCGGCAAGGTCGAGCAGCGCGGCTACACGCTGGTGCCCTTGAACCTGCACTACAAGAACGGCCGCATCAAGCTGGACTTCGGCCTGGGGCGCGGCAAAAAGCTGCACGACAAGCGCGACACCGCGCGCGACAAGGACTGGGCGCGCGAAAAAGAACGCATCATGAAGCACGACACCCGCCGCCGCGACAGCTAGCGCGCTGTTTGCTAGACAGCCAGTACGTGTCCGGCTAATTCGTTGGCAAAAGGGAAAAGCCTTCGAGCTGCAACAGGGCCAGCTTGCGATCCAGGCCGCCGCTGTAGCCGGTAAGCAGGCCGCTGCCGGACACCACCCGATGGCAGGGAATGATGATGCTCAGGGGGTTGCGCCCCACGGCCGCTCCCACGGCTCGTCCGTGCCCCGCCGACAGGCCGGCGCTGCGCGCGACGTCGCCGTAGGACACCAGCTCGCCGTAAGGAATCTTCAGCAAGGCATCCCAGACTTTTTTCTGGAATGCCGTGCCCTGGGGCCGCAAGGGCATTTCGAAACTACGGCGCTTGCCCTGGAAATACTCGATGATCTCGGTTCTGGCCTGCTGGAACACCTGCCTGGCCGGCGCGGGGGTTTCCTCTTGCATGAACGCCAGCGGGCCGTCATCCACGGCCAATGCCGGCGCGACGGCTTCCGGTTCCGCGGCGAACAGGTCGCCGTCTTGCGACCCGTTCTTGACGGCCCTGAACGTGCGGATGGGCCTGCCTTCGTGCTCGCCCGCCGAAGGGTCGAAATGGTCGGGGCGCATGGGCGCAAATCCGTCGAGATTGGGGCAATCTCTTTGGCCGATGAAATACAGGCCCGACAGCGCCGCGCCGTCGGACGACAACAACAAAGCGCCCAGGGCGCTGGGCATGCTGGCATGGAAGATCATGGATCCAGTATAAGGCATCGAGGCTTGTCGACAGGACACTAGTGCAGCTTGACGCGTGGCGCGCTGCGCTTGAGCAACAGGCGGCCGATGGCGATGTTGATGGTGCGCACCAGCCCCAGGACGGCCCGGTGATGCATGAGGTGCAGGCTCATGTACATGAGGCGCGCCACCAGGCCCTGCACGAACATCTTCCTGCCCGACAGAACACCCATGAGGCTGCCCACGCCGCGATTATGGCCCAGCGAGACCAGGGAGCCATAGTCCTTGAAGAGGAAGGCCTTTGCGGCCGGCTCCTTGCCTTCGATACGGGCGGTCAGGACGGAAACAAGGAAATCGGCCTGCTGGTGGGCGACCTGGGCACGCGCCGGCAGAAAACTATCGGTGCCGTCCCACGGAGCCTGGGCGCAATCCCCGATGGCGAAGATGGCGGGATCCTCGGTTTGCAAGCCCGCATCGACAATGACCTGGTTGATGCGATTGAGCGGCAGGCCCGTGTTCTTGAGAATATCGGGGGCCTTGATGCCCGCCGCCCATACGCACAGGTCGCAGGGATAGCGGCGGCCCTCGGTATCGAGCACGGCATCGGCCTCGATGGCGGCCACCTTGACCGAGGTGCTGACGGTAACGCCCCTGTCGTTCAGC